>MWBQ01000020.1 GCA_002069605.1 Candidatus Atribacteria bacterium ADurb.Bin276 | reverse complement strand
TTAAAAATTGTCAAGCTTGCTTGGAGGAAATAAAAAAAGCAGCCCAAAAATTTTTCTATTCAGAAAATACCATCAAATGATTTCCCCATCAAATGGGAGAAAAAGTGAATAATTCCCCTCTTTGGAGGGGTGCCGCTTTGCGGCGAGGAGGGTGTCTTTCGGTCTTTTCTGGTTATCCTGAGAAAAGAGTAAAGAAATATATATAAAAAGATGAGATCCTCACGGCTTCAGAAAGCGAAGCCTCAGGATGACGCTGGTAGCATCAGATGAGATTCTCACGTCGCACAATACGCTCTTCTGAATGACAGAGAGGATAGAAGAGATTGCCACGTCATCCAACTAAATATCGGTTGAACTCGTCGCATTCAGGCTGTGTCACAATCCCTTTTGTACACCAAGAATAACTTGAAAGCGTAGAAAACAGCACATTTATCTTCAGTTTTTGGTTATTTCTTCCCAATATTACTGTTAAATAGTAGCATAGGTGGGGGCAAATAATTTACTAAATAATTGTGACACAGCCTGAATGACATTTTAAGATAGATATTTTCATCCTTATTTGGTGCTGCCAAACAATAAGATTTTCATGTAATTTTAAAAACCAATAAAAATGCGAGCGATTTGAAAATAGAGAAAAACACCGATCATGTCAACAATGGTAGTAATCACTGGAGTTGCTGAAAGAGCAGGATCAAATTTCATTTTTTTCAAGAAAAGAGGGAGAATAATACCTATCAAATTGGAAACGAAAACGACCACCCAGATTGAAAATCCTACGATAACTCCAATCGTGGAGGATTCTCGAAGAAGAATTACCCTAAAAAAACCTACTAATCCAAGTAGGCCGCCTAAAATACTTCCCACTAAAGATTCCTTTAAGGCAATCTTAAAAATATTTCTTGAATCTACTTGATTGAGTGCGATTCCTCGTACCATTATTGTTGTGGACTGACTGCCAACGTTTCCCCCGGTATTAATTAAAGCAGGTATAAAAAAAGAAAGCGAAACGACGGTTTGAATGAGAGCTGATTGGTTTTGGATTATTAAACTGGTGACCATTCCTCCTAAGAGTAAAGCCACCAACCAAAGAATTCGATTCCGGACTTTTTGTGATACAGTAGAGTGGAGGTATTCGTCTTCAGTAGTTTGAATGGCGGCCAATCGATGGATATCTTCAGTAGCTTCTTCTTCAATAATGTCGATAGCATCATCAACGGTAACAACACCGACCAGTCGTTGCTCATGATCAACAACTGGTAAGGATAACAGGTCGTATTTTTGAATATTCCGGGCTACTAATTCCTGATCATCGTCAGTAGATACAAAAACAACGTCGGTATCCATAATTTCAGTGACTTTTTTTTCTGGAGGAGAAAGTATTAAATCGCGAAGCGTTATTGTCCCGATGAGATACCTTTGGATATCAGTCACATAGGCTGTATAAATCATGTCTTCGGGAGGCGAGAGTTTTCGAATTCTTTCCAATGCTTGGGTTATGGTGTAATTTTCTTTCAAATCAATATATCCGGGATTCATGATTCGACCAGCGGAATTTTCGCGATATCCCAAAAGGAAACTTGCCATATTCCGTTGATCGGGGTTCAATAGATAGAGTAACTTTTTTACTACTTTCGCCGGTAATTCATCTAAAAGCTCGGTACGGTCGTCTGGAGACATAAAATTTAATATTTCAGAAACTTTATCGTCAGTAAAACTGTTTAAAAGATTTTCCTGTCGCTCGAAATCCAATTGCTCAAAAACAGCAATTGCCATATCCTTTTTTAATAATCGGAAAAGAACAACCTGATCATTCCGGTCAAAAAAGGTCATCAGTTCCGCTACGTCGGCGGGATGAAGGTCGTTAACCAGTCTTTTTATATCAAAGAGCTTTTTTTGCTCTAAGAATTCATTTATTTTTTTTGTTAATTCTTCCAATTCATTGACGATTCCGGTTGGCATTCATAACACCTCCTTTTGAATACTTTAGATTGGTAAGGAGTTAAAAAATAAATCATTTTTATAATTATAACGGAGAACTTGACTTTGTTCATTCAGAAGCGTATTTTTTCAGCATGACTTTTTTTGATAGTTAGGAGGATTCAATTGATCTACCTTCTTAAAAAAAGACTTAATGAAAGCGAAAAAGACGGGCTTTCCAAAAAATGGAAAGAACAAGGGATATCTATCTATTTTGTCGATGTCGAGAAAACCATACTTATATTTGAAGGAAATATATCGCCATCAGGTTTAATCGACCCGGTATTAATTGAGGAAATCATTGAAATAAATACTCCCTATCAGTTAGCCAATCGTAAGTTTAAACCAGAGGGGACGACAATTCAAGTTGGTTCTGTGGTTATTGGAGGGAGCAACTTAACCATTATTGCTGGGCCTTGTGCGGTGGAATCAAAGGAAAGACTATTTAAAACAGCCGAAATTGTTAAACAAATGGGTGCTCATATCCTCAGAGGAGGAGCTTATAAACCCCGTACTTCACCTTATAGTTTTCAAGGCTTAGAAGAAGAGGGCCTTAAAATTCTTGCTCAAGCTCGTGAAGAATTTGACCTTCCCATAATAACCGAAGCTACCAGTCCAGAAAATGCTGATATCGTTGCCCAATATGCTGATATCATCCAGATTGGAACAAGAAATATGCAAAATTTTGAGCTTTTAAAGAAAGTTGGAAAGCTCGGCATGCCCGTTCTACTCAAAAGGGGAATGTCGGCAACTATAGAAGATTGGTTAAATGCAGCTGAATATATTCTGAGTTTTGGTAATTTTAAGGTTATCCTTTGTGAACGTGGTATTCGAACCATCGAACGTCTTACCCGGAACACGCTTGATTTAACTGCTATACCTTTGATTAAAGATCTCAGCCATCTCCCAGTTATTGTAGATCCAAGTCATGGTACCGGACTGAGAGAAAAAGTAATTCCTATGGCTCGAGCGGCAGTTGCCTGTGGAGCCGATGGTATAACTGTTGAAGTTCATCATGAGCCGGATAAAGCTTTATCCGATGGTCCTCAAAGTTTGTATCCTGACCAATTTCGCAAATTAATGAATGATTTGGAAATTATTAGCGTATTAACCGGTAAAGAGATTGTCAAACACCATGTCGTTCGTGAACAAATCTTTATTCCTGCTCAAAATCAAACTTCTTTATCACCAAAAGTAGCTTTTTTGGGCAAAATTGGGTCCTTTAGTTCACAGGTAGCCCGGAAAATTTTCCCTGATAGTTCAGATTATATAAACTGTAATAGTTTTCGTCAGATTTTTGAAGAAGTGGTTTCACGAAATGCCAGTTATGGAGTTTTACCCATAGAAAATACTATAACTGGAAGTATTCATGGGAATTATGAACTTTTTCTCGATTACCCTGATGTATTTATTGTCGGAGAAAGAATCATTAGAGTTTCACAGCATTTCGCAGTTTTCCCTGGAACAACTCGAGAAAATATCCAGGTACTTTTTGCCCATCCCCAGGGGTTTGCTCAAAGTAGCCGATTTTTAGAATCAATGAAAAACGTACGGATTATGGATGTTGGAAATACCGAAGAAGCAGCTCGTAGGATTTCAGAATTTGGTTTTGGAGGAGCTGGTATAACCAGCCAAGAAGCAGTGGAAAAATATCATCTTACTGTTTTAGAAGAGGACATTGAAGACAATATTCGTAATTTTACCCGGTTTATAATTTTGTCTCAAACTTTTAATCCTTCAATCGAAGACGACAAGGTCTCAGGAGTTTTTATATTAAAAAACCAGCCGGGGGCTCTCTTTCAAATACTTAAAATCTTTGCCGATGCAAAGATTAATATTGTTAAATTAGAATCTCGTCCAATACCAGGAAAACCTTGGGAGTATCTTTTTTATGCCGATTGGGAAGGAAACATTATAGAAGATCGATATAAAAAAACTGTTCAATCTTTAGAAAAACACACTTTATTTTTAAGGATCTTGGGGAGCTATAAAAATATCTGGAAAAAATAATAAAACACTTGAATATCATTTTAAAGTTGGATAATATAACAAAGATATTTCGACTGAACGGTCAGTTTAAAAGGGAGGCCCACTCATTGTGAAAAAATTAGAAGATTTCATCGTTCGTTATGCCTGGCCAATATTTATTGTAACAATTGTAATAACGATTATTTTCGGTATTCAATTTCGTAATATACGCTTTGAAGATGATTTCACCAAGTATGTCCCTGAAAGTGATGCCCAAGTTTCCTTTTATAACTCCTTAGAAGATAAATTTTCCAGTTTCCAGAAAAAATCAATGATCATTGCATTGGAATTTGATGATCTATTCACTCCCGAGAGCTTAAACACATTAGAACAAATAGTGAATGCAGTTGAAAAAGTCTCTGAAGTGAGAAGTGTTTCAGCGTTAACCAATATGCC
>MWBQ01000019.1 GCA_002069605.1 Candidatus Atribacteria bacterium ADurb.Bin276 | reverse complement strand
AGTAGGACGCTGCCGGGAGCTAATATGAGAGTACTTGAGAATAGGGCTGGAGAGATGATCTTCAGCCCTATTTTTGTTCTATAGGAAAGGAAAGACATTAAAAAAAGTACGAGCGAAGGATTAGCGAAAAAGCCAATAGGACGATGTGTCCAAAATTAAATTGAGAAAAGTAAAGAGGAAAGAATCTCAGATTTAAAAATATTAAAAAACCTAAAAGAATAGATCCTAACACCCTCACAAAGCGAGGGCTCAGGGTGACAGTTGAAGGATCGGATGAGGTTTTAGTGAATTGAAAAGAAAAACAATCAGAAGGACATCTAAGGAGTCTGAAAAGATCAATACGATTTAAAAAATAATTTCGAAAGATGATGAAATGAGTAATAATGACTCATTCCTGAAATCAAAGGGTAGAACTACAAGAAACTTATATGGTAGAATATGTTGAGACTTTTTGTGAAGGGGGAAACCTATGTCTGGACATTCAAAGTGGGCATCTATCAAACATAAAAAAGGGAAAACCGATGCAGCTCGTGGAAAAGCCTTTAGCAAATTGATTCGGTTAATAACTGTAGCAGCAAGACAGGGTGGAGGAAACCCAGATAATAATCATCGTCTTAGAGATGCAATATTAAAAGCTCGTGAAATTAATATGCCTGCAGACAATATTGAAAAGGCAATTAAAAAAGGAACTGGAGAACTGGAAGGAGTATCAATTGAAGAAGTAACCTATGAAGGATACGGACCCGGAGGAGTGGCGGTGATGGTTGATGCAACGACTGACAACCGGAATCGAACCACCGCTGAGGTACGACATTTATTTAGTAAGTTAGGTGGAAATTTAGGGGAAAATGGTTCAGTTGCTTGGATTTTTGAAAGAAAAGGCTTAATTTCATTTGATAAAGGAATCGTAGATGAAGATGAGTTAACTATGTTAGCTATAGATGCTGGTGCGGAGGACATACAAACCTTCGATACGACCATTGATATTGTTACTTCGCCGGGAGATTTTGATCGGATTAAAGCTTTAATTGATGATAATAAGATGGTCTATTCCAATGCTGAAATTACCATGGTGCCAAAAACTACTGTTCATTTGGAAGGTAAACAAGCCCAACAGACTCTTAACCTTATAGACAGCTTAGAAGAATTGGATGATGTACAAGAAGTATTTTCCAATTTTGAGATTTCTGATGAGTTACTAGAGTCGTTGGAGTAGTAACTCCTGATGTCATCTCAGGAAAAAATAGTCTTAGGAATTGATCCGGGTACAGCAACAACCGGATATGGAATTATAGCAAAAAGAAAAGGAAGCGGAGTAGTTAAAGCTGTTAAATACGGTGTAATTGTTACCAAAAAAGAGCTTCCACTCTCGGAAAGATTATTTATAATTTACCAGGAAATTAGCCAATTAATAAATAATTATCATCCTGCCGAGGTAGCGGTTGAGGAGATTTTTTTTAATAAAAATTCCAAGACCGCTATTTCTGTTGGTGAGGCCCGGGGAGTGATCTTGTTGAATGCTGCCATGCAATCTATTCCAGTTTTTGAATATACTCCCCTTCAGGTCAAGCAATCGGTGGTCGGATATGGGAGAGCAAAAAAGGATCAGGTAATCTATATGGTGAAAACGATACTTAATATACAAGAGGTAAAATTGACTCCCGATGATGTCGCTGATGCTTTAGCAGTAGCTATTTGTCATGCTTTCCAGTCTGAAATCAATTATTCCTATGTTTGATTCAATTCGAGGAACGGTTGCAGCAATTGAAAATGATGAATGGATACTTGAAACCGACTGGTATGGCTTTCGGATTAAAGTGACCCCCTTTATTTCTTCGGGAAAAATTGAAGAACAAAAAAAACTGTTTATTCGTTTTTATTTTCGCGAAGACGGTGAGTTTTTTTACTATGGATTTGAAGATCCTAAAGAAAGAGAAACCTTCGATCTAATTTGTGGAGTCAAAGGTATTGGCCATAAAACTGCCTTTAAAATTCTTTCCCGAATTCACTGGAAAGAATTTACCGACCTTATAATCGCTGAAAACGTTGACTATCTTTCTTCTCGAATTAATCTCTCTTCGAAAACAGTTAAAAGGCTTCTATTAGAATTAAAGCCTCGTTTGGATAAAGTTGGCTTTGTCACCACTGATGCGCCGAAGGTAACTAAAACCTGGAAAGAAGTTAAAACAGCTCTTTCTGGTTTGGGATATACTGCTGGTGAAGTTGAGGGTGTTTTAAATATTCTTTGGCAAGAGGACCAGGCTCTATTTGACGATACTGAGATTCTTTTAAAAAAGGCATTGGGTAAAATAGGTGGTTTGAAATGAACGATGCTCCAAAGCAAAAAGATTTTATCCCTTTTTTAAGGGATACCGATGATGATATATCATTACGACCCAAAAGACTGAACGAGTTTATCGGTCAGGATAAAGTAAGGGCGAATCTCAACGTTTTTATTCAAGCTTCATTAGCTCGAGATGAGTCTTTAGACCACGTTATTCTTTATGGACCTCCAGGTTTAGGAAAAACGACTTTAGCATCAATTATAGCCAACGAAATGAATGCCGCGATTCGCTATTTATCCGGTCCTAGTTTAACCCGCTCAGGAGATGTTGCCTCAATTCTAACTACAGTATCAGATCGAGATATTTTATTTATCGATGAAGTCCATCGACTCCCCAGAGTTTGTGAGGAGATTCTCTACAGTGCCATGGAAGATTTTGCTCTGGATATTTTAATCGGAAAAGGACCAGGTGCAAGGAGCGTAAGAATTAGTTTACCTCCATTCACACTCATTGGAGCAACGACCCGCATCAGCCTTTTAAGTGCGCCCTTACGAAATCGGTTTGGTATCATTGAAAAACTCGATTTTTACAATCAAGGTGATTTATCGGCTATTGTTCTTCGTTCATCAGCAGTTATGAATATTCCGATTGATCAAGATGCCTCAGAAGAAGTAGCTCGAAGATCTCGTGGGACACCACGAATAGCCAACCGAATTTTAAAGAGAGTTAGGGATTTTGCTCAATACTACGGAAAATCAGCAATTGATAAAGAGTTGGTAAGAGACGCCTTAGAATGTCTTGAAATTGATGATATGGGTCTTAACCGCATGGATCGAAATTTATTGAAGATTTTATTGGAACACTATCATGGAGGGCCGGTGGGTATTAACAACTTAGCAATGATGTTAGGTGAAGATGCCGCTACAGTCGAAGAGGTCTATGAACCTTTCTTAATTAAGGTTGGATTATTGATTCGTACCCCTCGAGGAAGGATGATTACTCCTCAAGGCCATCAATATATTAAAGGGAAAAAGCTATTATGAATAAACCGCAGCTTCTTCTCCATACCTGCTGCGGGCCATGTGCAGCAGGAATCCAGGCAGAACTTGAGAAAGAGGGATGGGAGGTCACCTTTCTTTTTTATAATCCCAATATCCACCCCTATGATGAATATTGTCGGAGAATGGAAAGTTTTTACCGTTATTTGGAAATGACCGGTCAGAAAGGACTAACTCCCTTTCCTTACCAACCGGCAGATTATTTTCAATCAATTTCCTCAGAAATCAATCGTTGCAGTGGCTGCTACCGATTACGATTAAAAAAGGTGGCGGAATGGGGGAAAAGGAACTCTTTCCAGCATTTTGCTACCACTCTCACCATCAGCCCTTATCAGAATCAGGAAAAAATATTTCTGGTCGGTGAACAAATAGCTCATAATAACGATATGGTTTTTTTAAAAAGGAACTTCCAACCCTTATATCGAAACAGCCGAGATCGATCGGTTGAATTGAACCTTTATCGACAAAAATATTGTGGTTGCATTTTCAGTCTATGGGAAGGAGACAAAAAGCGTTTATGGAAATATCTCTTTGGGCAAAAACCATTATAATTATTGGAGTTGTATTGATTATAATCGGTTTGGTTATGGTGTTTCTGCCAAAAATACCAATTCTTCAACATTTAGGAAGACTTCCAGGTGACATTGTTGTGAAAAAAGGAAATGTTACCTTTTATTTCCCCTGGGTGACCTGTATAGTTATCAGTATCATATTAACACTCATTTTCTCAATATTTAGGCGGTAAGGCATGATGGATAAAAAGAAAATAGTTATTCCCTTGATGTTTTTATTTTTTTTATTTTTCTTTTTTGGTGAAGCTATTTCGGCCCAAAATGATTTTATTGTGACAGTTTGTATTGTCAATGGTAAATCCGATGTTATTCTTTCTTCTACCGCTGGATTAAAAGTTCAAATCGATAAAAAAGTTTATTCGATAACAGCCCAGGAGCAGCTATCTATTATTGCCAGTAAGACCAAAGTGTTTTGGGAAGAGAGACAAATAGTATCTTCTTCTTTCCGGGTAACGACCCAGGGAAAGGGTTTTATCCTGGTGAATAACCGTCCCTATCGAGGGTCTTTGACTTTAAAAAATATACAGGGACATTTGATTGTCATTAATCATCTTTATTTAGATGATTATATTCGAGGAACGATTAAGATGGAAATAAACCCACATTGGCCTGAAGAAGCCGTAAAAGCTCAGATTGTTGCGGCCCGAACCTATGCAGTAAAAAACTTAAGTCGTCACCGTGATCAAGGTTGCGATTTTTGTGCTTCATCACACTGTCAGGTATATGGGGGAGTAAATGCTGAAGATCCTATTACCAATAAACTGATAGATTCTATAAAAGGTTTAATCCTTACTTACCAGAATCAACCAGCAGGAGTTTGTTTCCATTCCGAGAGCGGGGGATATACCGATTCGGCTTTAAATGTTTGGGGGAGAAGTGTTCCTTACTTGGTGAGCGTTGAATCTCCCTGGGAAAGCGACTCTCCTCACGCCCAATGGGAGTTGGAAATCAGCTCGGAGGAATTGGCTCGATCTTTACAAAGAGCTGGGTTTATTCAAGGTTCGATAGTTGATGTTCAAGTACAACCAAACTCCGGAAGTCATCGAGTAAGAGAATTTTTAATTCAGACTACACTGAAGAGATACCGAATTCCAGCGAGCAAAGTTCGCGAAGCTTTGGGTTACGACCGGCTTCCTAGTACTTATTTTGAGCTAACCCCCATAAATAAAACCATGTTACCGTCCAGACCGACACCAAAACCCAAAGCGACTCCGTTACCTTCAACTCCAATTTCTGGTAACCCAGGTAGCGACGATAAAGATCCGGGCTATCGGGAAATGTTAGATAAAGATTGGAACCTTGACGATATCTTGACTTTCTTAAGCCTTCGAGAACAAGAAAGGCAGAAATCAAATTCAAGAAAAATCAACCAACCTTCCCCTTCTAACCCCGTGGAGGAATTTGAAGAAAAGGAAGCTCTTGAAATTCCCGATAATCCCCAAACTACTTATCGTACTCATTCTGTTTACTTATTTAAAGGGAAAGGTTATGGACATGGGGTTGGTCTTTCCCAATGGGGAGCACGGGGAATGGCTATGAAAGGATATTCCTACCAGGATATATTGTTTCATTATTTTCCTGGTTGTGAAATAAAAAAGGCTCGTTTTAAATGATTTTAACTGATCAATTTAATTTTCACCTGCCTGACGAACTCATCGCTCAGCGACCGGTCGTTCCGCGAGATCAATGCCGATTAATGGTCATCAATCGCCTCTCTCAAGAAATTGAACACCGCAGGTTTTTCGATTTGGGCCATTATTTGAAACCTAAAGACCTTATTGTCATCAACGATTCTCGGGTGATTCCAGCTCGGTTTTATACTCAAAAGAATCCAACTGGTGGGAAAGTTGAAATTCTTTTTCTGCACCGGCACCAAGAGCTCTGGGCTTGTATGCTCAATCATTCCCGGCGGGTTAAAGAAGGAACCATTCTCTCCCTTCCGGAACATCCAGAAATTTTTTGGCAAGTAGAAGGAAGAGAAAAAGATTGGTGGCTTCTTCGTCCCTCTTTTCCACCTGAAAAAGAAGATGAAATATTTTTTAATTATGGAACCACACCGACACCACCTTATATTAAAACGCCAAACGTAAAGTTAGAAGAATACCAAACTATTTACGCACAACGGAAAGGCTCGGTAGCGGCTCCGACTGCTGGACTGCATTTTACTCAGTCGCTAATTGATCAACTGAAAAACCTGGGCATTCAATTTGCTTCACTCACTCTCCATGTGGGTCTGGGGACTTTTTTTCCGGTTAAAACCTCAACCATCGAAGAACATCATATGCATAGCGAATGGTACGAGGTAGATCAAAAGACGGCTGAGATGATTCAAGAGACAAAAAAAAATGAGGGTCGAGTGATTGCAGTTGGTACAACAGTTGTTCGAGTTCTTGAATCCATTTATCGTCAACGAGGAAGAATAGTTGAACAAAGTGGAGAAACTGATATTTTTATCTATCCAGGATTTCAGTTTCAGGTGATTAATGCCATGATAACCAATTTTCATATCCCTCGTTCCACTTTGTTTATGTTGGTATGTGCTTTTGCTGGAACAGAATTTATGAAAGCTGCTTATCGAGGAGCCGTTGAAAAGCATTATCGTTTTTTTAGTTTTGGAGATGCAACTTTCATTATGTAAAAGTATAATTTATGAAGTTTAATATTATAAAATCCATCAGCCGATTACTGTTTTTGAATAAAGGAGAAATCAATACTCATGAAATCTTTTACACTCGTGCATCAAGATGAGCAATCCAAAGCCCGGGTTGGAATACTGCATACTTCTCATAGTGATATCCCAACCCCAGTTTTTATGCCGGTTGGGACTCAGGGAACTGTGAAAGCCATGGCTCCTGATCGTTTAAAAGCCGTGGGAGTGAAAATGTTACTGGGAAATTCTTATCATCTCCATCTTCGGCCAGGAGAAGATTTAATACGCGAGATGGGCGGTCTTCATCGTTTTATGTCTTGGAATGGTTCAATACTCACCGACAGCGGTGGTTTCCAAATCTTTAGTCTTTCTGATTTAGTAAAAATTGATGATCAAGGAGCTCTTTTTCGCTCTCATTTAGATGGGTCTCTTCACCATTTTACTCCTGAAATATCGATGCAAATTCAGCAAGATATTGGTGCCGATGTGGTTATGATTCTTGATCAATGTATTGGATACCCGGCAAGTGACTATCAAGTCAAGGTTGGAACCGATCGGACTTTGGTGTGGGGCAAAAAATGCCGGGAAGCCTTTCAATCGGAATCGCAAATGTTGTTTGGGATTGTACAAGGAGGGACACTTCCCGAGTTAAGAAGGTATAGCGCTGAAGAAACGGTAAAAATTGGCTTTGATGGCTATGCCATTGGGGGATTAAGTGTCGGTGAGCCCAAACCGATTATGTATTCAATGATTGATGAAGTAGAACCTTACTTACCCAAATCTCAAGCTCGATACCTTATGGGAGTAGGATCACCCGATAGTATCATTGAAGGAGTCAGGAGAGGAATCGATATGTTCGATTGTGTTCTTCCTACCAGGAATGCGAGAAATTCTGCTTTATTAACCTGGTCAGGAAGAATGAATATCGACCGGCTGGAATATTCTCGAGATTCCAATCCCATTGATACCGAGTGTCAATGTTATACTTGTAAAAATTTTTCTCGCTCTTATTTGCGTCATTTGTTTAAAGCCGGGGAAATTTTAGCAGCAGAATTGGCTACTATACACAATCTTTTTTTTATGGTAGAGTTATTGAATCGTATTCGTAAGGCCATTTTAAACGGTTCCTTTCGAGATTTATCGTCTGATCTCTTCGCTCGGTTCCAGGGACAGATTGTAAATTAATAAAACAAACTTTTTTAAAGGAGTGATATGAATATGAGTTTCTTTACATCAATAGCTTATGCAGCGACTGGTGGTGCAGCAACCGGTGGTGCAGCGCCGGCAACCCCGCCAGCCGGTAGCATGTTTACGCAACTGCTCCCGCTCATTTTCATCATTGTCATATTTTACTTTTTGCTCATTCGACCACAACAACAAAAACAAAAAGCCCAGAGGGATTTGATCAGTAGTATACAGAAGGGTGATCATGTGGTTACTATTGGTGGGATTCATGGTACTGTCGTTCAGGTATCTGATGATGAAATCACCCTCGAAGTTTCCAAGGGAGTCAATATCCGTTTTGTCAAATCAGCGGTTTCGACCAAAAAATAAAGAGGAAAAGAAATTGGGTAAAGGGGGCAGGATGTTTTGACTAAGAATTGGAGAGATTTTCCCTGGAGATTAATCATTACAATCGCTTTAGTCGTTTTGGCTATAATTGCAATATTTCCTATCGAGAAAAAAATTCGTTTAGGATTGGACTTAAAAGGAGGTTCCCATATTCTTTTAGAATGTGTGGATTCTCCAGAAGCTCCTCTCGATGAAGATTCAGTGAAACGAGTGGTTGAAATTGTCCGTAATCGTATCGACCAATTAGGAGTAGCTGAGCCGTTAATTCTCCGACAGGGTGAAAAAAGGGTTTTAGTCCAGCTTCCAGGAATTGCCGATCCCCAAAGAGCAGTGGAGATTATTGGGCAAACTGCTTTATTGGAATTTAAAGACGAGTCGGGAAAAACCTTATTAACCGGTGCGACACTTAAAAATGCTCAGGTTCAATATGACCGTTTTGGCAGACCAACCGTCTCCATTTCTTTTAATGAAGAAGGAGCAAAACTATTTGGCCAAGCTACTACCGCCAATGTTGGAAAACCAATCGGCATTTATCTTGATGGAAACATAATATCTAATCCTGTAGTTCAGGAGCCTATCCTCCAAGGAGATGCTCAAATTACTGGTCAGTTTACTCTGGATGAAGCTCAGAATTTAGCTATACTGTTACGAGCTGGTGCCCTTCCAGTGAAAGTGGTCGTTGCCGAAGAGCGTTCGGTTGGTCCATCCCTTGGAAAAGATTCAATTACCAGTGGATTAAGGGCAGCGATAATCGCCGGTATATTTGTATTTATCTTTATGTTCCTCTATTACGGGTGGTTGGGAATTCTTGCTGACATTGCTTTAATATGCTATGCGCTGTTTACTTTAGCCTTACTTTCAGTCTTGCAAGCCACTCTTACTCTACCAGGTATTGCAGGATTTATTCTATCTGTTGCTATGGCCGTTGACGCCAATGTTCTGATTTTTGAAAGAATTAAAGAAGAATATCGTGCTGGTAAAACTTGGAGAGCAGCAATTCAAGCTGGTTTCGATAAAGCATTCCGAACCATTCTTGACTCAAACATAACCACTATTATTGCTGCAGCCTTGTTGTTCTTCATTGGATCGGGTTCGGTGCGTGGGTTTGGTATTACGCTCACCTTAGGTATCATCTGTAGTATGTTTACCGGAATCTGGGTGACACGAGTGCTAATTGATCATCTCGCACCAAAGCCAACAATTAAATCATAGGATGCGGAGGGACCCGATATGGAAATATTTTTGAAGCCAAATTTTAATTTTGTTGATCATCGAAAAATACCGTATGCAATTTGTATTATATTTATCATACTCACTGTGATTGGGTTAGTCCGTGGTATAAATTATGGAGTGGATTTTCAGGGCGGAACGCTTCTTCAGTATAATTTTACTCAAGTTGTAGCAGCCGAAGAAATTCGAAATGTATTAGACGAATTTGATCTTTCCGCCAGCACTATCCAAAGATTTTCGGACAATGAAGTTGCCATCCGGACACCCCAGTTGACCCTAGACCAGAGAAATCAGCTCACCGATACCTTAAGAAATCAAATTGGTGAGTTGGAAATTGTTCGAAATGAAGAAGTAGGACCAACAGTAGGAGGCGAGTTGAGACGTGCTGCCTATTTGGCTCTCCTATTTTCTATTATAGGAATTTTGATTTATGTTGGGATACGTTTTGAGTTACGACCAGCCGTAACCTCAGTTTTGGCTTTAGCCAATACTGGTATAATGACTTTAGGGTTAGTAGCGTTATTAGGTATAGAGTTTGACACTACTATATTAGCAGCGATGCTTACAATTTTAGGATATTCGATTAATGACTCTATCGTGGTCATGGATAGGATTCGCGAACGATTAAACTACCGTAAGCGCGAAGATGCTAAAACCCTTATCAATACCAGTCTCAATGAAACTCTTTCTAGAACCATTATGACTGGAACGACAACAATTATTGCAGTTATAATCCTCTATTTCTTTGGAGGAAAGATGCTGCAACCTTTTGCTCTCACCATGCTTATAGGTTTAATTTTTGGGACTTTTTCTTCAATATTTGTGGCTGCAATGCTCTTTTATGAGTGGGAAGTCAAGAAACCTCTGAGGAGGTAAACTATTTGTATCAGAGGAAATGGCAAATTCGAAAAGTGAACAGAGGCTGTTTGAAGCACTTAGCAAGCAGTCTCTGTTCACCGATCTCGATCGCGCGAGTGCTTATGAATCGGGGTATTATTACCCCTCATGAAGCTCGAGCTTTTTTAGATCCAGATATATCTTCTCTGGATAATCTCCGTTCTCTACCCAACCTCAGAAAAGCTGTTTTATTAATTGATTCAGTTATCAAGGGGAATGGGAAAATCCTTATTTTTGGGGATTATGATGCCGATGGATTAACTGCTTGTGCAATTCTCTTTCTTTTTTTGAAAAAATTAACCCCTTACGTGGATACCTATATCCCCAGTCGTTTTCATGAAGGATATGGTTTATCGGAAAAGGCCATTGAAAACATACTCAATATTAGTCCAGATTTAGTTATTACTGTGGACGCTGGTATTAAAGACGTCAAGGGAGTCGGTATTTTAAAAAATAAAGGAATACGAGTTATCATAACCGATCATCACGTTCCCAATCCTGATGAAAGACCGGATGCCGATGCCCTGGTTTCTACCTGGGATTGGAATGGTCAAAAAATCATCCTCCCCTTATCAGGTGCTGGAGTTGCATTAGCCTTAGCTCATGAATACGCCATCTATCGAGGGATGGCTTTTTCTCCAATTGAAGAATTTATTGCTTTGGCTTGTGTAGGAACAGTTGGAGACGTAGTCCCATTATTGGATGAGAACCGAGTAATCGTAAAATATGGTTTAAAGAAAATTAATCAAAATCCTGGCTGCGGATTGCAGGCGCTTTTAGAAGTGGTTGGTTATAGCAATAAAGATATTCAATCAGAACAGATTGGTTATATTATTGCTCCTCGATTAAATGCTGCAGGAAGAGTTGAAGACCCCAGAGCAGCCTTTGAACTTTTGATTAGTGATAATTATCATAACGCTCTTCAGCAAGCCAAGCTTCTTAATGAATTTAATCAAAAGCGGCAAAAAGAAGAAACCAAAGTGTTTTCCAGCTTATTTGAAGATAAAAAGAATCAGGAGTCCATGGAAGATGATATTGTAGTGGTTTCTGGAAAAAATTGGAGCACAGGTGTTTTAGGAATCATTGCTTCCCGATTAAGCGAACGTCTACTGCGACCAGCTATTGTGTTGAGTGAAGATGAAACCATTGCAGTAGGCTCAGCACGAAGCATTTTAGGATTTAATATTACTGATGCTTTAGATAAAGTCTCATCGTTGCTCATCCGGCATGGTGGTCATGAAATGGCTGCTGGGCTTAAGATTCCTTTAAGCAATCTCGAGATATTCCGACAGCAACTCAATGAATTATTCGGTGAGCGAATTAGAATGTTAAAAGAAAAAAATGGTATTGTTGTCGATGCTCAGGTAACCATGGCCGATGTGGATTCACAGTTAATGCTTTGGTTAAAAAAGCTGGAACCCTTCGGAGAAAAAAATCCTAATCCGTTGTTTGTTTCTTCGGATGTTACCGTCAATGAAAGATGGTTTTCTGGGAAAAACCGACAGCGTTTGGAATTAGTTCTCATGCAAAATAATAAAATGAGACAACATCGAATTGATGCTATGATTCGGAGTGAGAATGTATCCGATTTAGCTTCAAGTTCATTGATCGATTTAATATTTGAAATACGTAAAGGATATTGGAATCAACCCTATTTAAAAATTATGGATTGGCGAATAAAAAAATGAAGGGGATGAAACAAATGGATTTAGCCTCTAATATTCGTAATATTCCTGATTTCCCAAAAGCAGGAATTCAATTTAAAGATATAACAACTTTATTAAAAAACAAAGATGCTTTTCGCCAAGCTGTCGATTCACTGTTTCATCTTTTTGATAGTAAAGAAGTGGATATCGTGGTTGGAATCGAAGCCCGAGGTTTTATTTTAGGTTCGGTTGTTGCCTATCTTTTGAATTGTGGATTCGTACCGGTTCGAAAAAAGGGAAAGCTTCCTGCAACGATTAGGTCAAAAACCTATGATTTGGAATACGGGAATGCTACCCTGGAAATGCATATAGATGCCATAGAAAAAAATCAAAAAGTGGTCATTATCGATGATTTATTGGCAACCGGGGGAACAGTTCAAGCTGTATGTGAGATGGTTGAAGAAGCCGGTGGAGAAATCGTTGGTATTGCATTTTTAATCGAGTTAGAGTCTTTACAGGGGAGAAAAGCTATCACAAAGTACCCAGTTTATTCTTTGGTTAAATTAGACTGAACAATTTTCTCCTTCTCCCTTGATGGGAGAAGATTGGGATGAGAGTGAAAATCCTTATCTAAATCCGTCATTGCGAGAAGTCCAACCGTACTTAGATTGTACTCTTAGATTAACAGTTCTCCTCCACTGGTGGGGTATCTATCGCCCAGTGATAGGGTAAGTCTGGATTTATTAAATATTTGTTTTCAAGATAATTATCTAAGAAGCTCATACCTTTCTTTCTGAAGAAAAAGGGAGGGAAATATGCTTCGCAATTACGAAGTAAATAGTATATTTTCAAAAACTATAACCCTTGAATCGCTTCAAGAAAAAATCGATTCCTATAACCCCTATAGCGATCGAGAACTGATAAAAAAAGCTTATGATTTCTCGGTAGACGCTCATTCAGGACAAAGTCGGCTGTCGGGTGAACCCTATATTATCCATCCATTATCAGTAGCCCATATTGTCGCTGACCTTCGCATGGATGATAGTACGATTGCTGCTGCTTTACTTCATGATGTATTAGAAGACACTAAAAACACCGAAGCTCAACTTAAAGAAACTTTTGGAAAAGAAATAACTCTGCTGGTAAAAGGAGTTAGCAAGCTGAACGTCGGCTTTCACTTTAGTTCCAAAGAAGAAGAACAGATTGAAAATTATCGACGCCTCTTTGTAGCTATGGCCGAAGATATACGGGTTATTATAATAAAATTAGCCGATCGCCTTCATAATATGCGGACCCTGAAATACCAATATCGAGATAAAAAAGAGTTGATAGCCAGAGAAACTTTGGAAATATTCGCTCCAATCGCTCATCGCCTGGGGATTGGTATGATTCAAACCGAATTGGAAAATTTAAGTCTTTATTTTCTTGACCCGGAATCTTATTGCAGCATCCAACAAGGGATAGAGAAAATTAGAGATCACCGAGAAAAACAAATCCAAGAGGCGACGGAAAAGCTCTCTCAAAGAATTCAACAAGCCAATTTGGTGGTTGAAATCCAAAGCCGTCTGAAAAATATTTATAGTATTTATTTAAAAATCAATCGTCAAAACGTAAGTCTTGAAGATCTTCATGATTTGATTGCCCTTCGAGCTATAACCAATACCGTCGAAGAGTGCTATGCAGTATTAGGACTGGTGCATTCGCTTTGGGTGCCGGTAGCAGGGAGATTTAAAGATTATATTGCTCTTCCTAAATCGAACATGTATCAATCTCTTCATACCACAGTAATCGGTCCAGGCGGAGTTCCAATGGAAATTCAAATCCGAACCAGAGAGATGCATCATGTGGCTGAGTATGGTATTGCTGCCCATTGGAGATATAAAGAAGGGAAATCCGCTGATTCAGCTGATGCCTTTAACGAACGTATGGCCTGGTTAAGGCAAATATTGGAATGGCAGCAAGATCTAAGGACTACCCATGAATTTGTCGAAAGTCTTAAAATAGACCTTTTTGATGATGAAGTATATGTGTTTACGCCCAAAGGAGATTTAAAAAAACTCCCGAAAGGATCAAGTCCTATCGATTTTGCTTATTTAATCCACACTGAAGTCGGAAATAATTGCATTGGCGCGAGAGTGAATAAGCAAATTGTTCCATTGGATTACGAACTCAAAAGTGGAGATATTGTAGAAATTATTTCTTCCCGTTCTTCTTCCGGACCCAGCTTAGATTGGTTGAGAATCGCCAAAACCCCGGCTGCTCGAAATAAAATCCGGGCATTTCTACGCAAAAAGAATCGAGATGCCAATCGAGAGCGGGGAAAATTATTTATGGAGAGGGAATTGGAGAAATTTACCCTTACCTCAGAAGAACAGAATTTGGTGAATGATAAAATTACCGAATTTATGGAAGCCAATAATTATAAAACAATCGACGATCTCCATGTTATAATCGGAGAAGGACGGCTTACCATCCGTCAATTTATTGGAAAAGTTGTTCCTTTTGAAATTCGAAAACGTTTTCAAACCCAACGAAAAGCAGAAACTAAAAAAACCGCTCAAACTAGTGGAGACGGAGTGATCATCCAGGGCGCAACCGGTTTAGCGGTGAAGTTAGCTCGTTGTTGTACGCCAATTCCTGGCGATAAAATTATCGGGTATGTAACCTTGGGGAAGGGTATCACCGTCCATCGCTTGGATTGTCATAATTTAACCAGGTTGACCCAAGATGAAGAACGATTGGTTGAGGCGGAATGGGATGAAAGGTACGGCCGTTTTTACGATGCCGGATTGGTTATTGACGCCCTGGATCGTCCAAAACTCTTGGTGGACATTACCAATACTGTTGCCAATTATGGTGTAAGTATTCGATCGGTTCATGCTCATTCCATGATGAATGATGCCCGGATATATTTAGTTATTTCGGTAAAAAATAAAGTTGAGCTTGATAACCTGTTTCGTGAAATAAAAAGGGTCTCCAATGTCAGAACTGTGCGAAGAGGAGGAATATTTGGTTTGCGGTGAGAGCGCTTATTCAAAGGGTGAACCAGGCACGGGTTTTAATTGATGGCAAGATAGTTGGTGAGATCGGGAAAGGAATGGTGGTATTTTTAGGAGTTGGGAAAAACGATAGCTCGTCAGACATTGATTTTATGGTGAGGAAAATCCCTCAGCTTCGAATATTCGATGATGCTCAAGGTAAAATGAATATCAGTTTGAATGAAATACAAGGTGAGATTCTTCTGATATCCCAATTCACTCTTTACGGGAATTGTCGAAGAGGACTTCGCCCAAGTTATGATGAGGCGGCAACGCCACGAGAAGCCCAAAATTTTTATAATCAAATAGCTCAAAAGCTACGTGATCAGGATCTAACCATAGCTGAAGGAGTCTTCGGAGCGATGATGCAAGTTGAATTGTGTAATGATGGTCCGGTGACGATTTTGCTTGACAGCAAGGAAAGGAGACAGGCATGAGTAACAAGGTGAAAGTCGCAGTCTATACATTGGGTGATTTAATGACTAATTGTTACTGTCTTTGTGATTGTAATGAAGCTCTCCTTATTGACCCTGGAAGCCCTTCCCAAGAACTAGTTGAGTTTTTAACTTCTCGTAAATTGAATTTAAGGTATATTATCAATACTCACGGACATATCGATCATATTCGGGGAAATGATTTTTTTAAGGATTATTTTTCCTCTGTCAAAATTATAATTTATGAAACTGATATGGCATATCTCAACCACCCCAATCTCAACCTATCGACAGATTTTTCTCAACCTTATCGATCACCAGAGCCAGATATTCTTATTCGAGGGAAAAAAGAACCTTTTGAATTATTTGATGAAGAGGTTTACTTTTATCATAGCCCAGGCCACACACCTGGAAGCATGTGCTTATCCTTCCCAAATCAGAAATGGTTATTTTGCGGTGATACACTTTTTGCTGGATCGATAGGAAGAACCGATCTTCCCGGTGGTTCGTTTCAGGAAATTCTTGAGTCTCTGACCATGATTATGCAATCTTTTGACGATGAAACTAGAGTCTTTCCCGGTCACGGTCCAGAAACAACTATTGGAAATGAGAAAAAAATGAATCCGTATATCCTTGAATACCTGAACTGTATTAATTAAAGCCTTAATCTTTTTAAAAAACCAATTTTACCTCGCAGAACAGCACCTGATGAGAATTAAAATACATTTCTTAAAACCGTCATTTTTAAGAGTCCAACCGTTTTTTGGTTGGGCGATGTGGCAATCTCATCCACCAACTCCGTCATTCTGAGGAGCGTATTATGCGACGTGAGAATCTCATCCTTAAAAATATTTATGAAGAAAGAACCGAAAAGATGAGATCCTCACGCGGGAAAGCACCGCTCTGGATAACACCTTCGGTGGCAGTTGAGATCTTCACGCCCTCATAAAGCGAGGGCTCAGGATGACCGATTAAAAAATTCATTTGATGATATTTCCAGGGTAGACCTTCAAGCTACCTAATAGCACCAGATGTGGATGAAAATCCAAATTCGACATGCTATGGCAGGTCGCTACATTAATTAAAGAATGGGCACAATACATTGTGCCTCAACAATTTTTATTCTTAAGTAGGGGCTTAATTTATCATGCCCATTGATTTTCAGGTTAGATCCTCATGCTGCCAAGCGGTATCAGATGAGGATGGAGCTGAAATTGGGCGCAATGAATTGCACCCCTACATAAAAAATCAAAAGATTATATTGAATTGATGATATCTAAATATTTTTGAACAATAGCTTCAGCTCTTTGTTTTTCTTGCGATTCGGCAAAGATACGAAGAAGTGGTTCCGTTCCAGAAGGCCGAATTAAAAGCCAGGAACCATCAGGATAAGTAACTTTGTATCCATCAATGGTAACCCGATTCTTTTCCTTTGCAGTCAACCGGTCGATTTCGTTTAAAATTTTTTCTTTTTTCTCCGGATTAACGGTTTTTTTCATCTTGATTTGGAAATACTGGGGAAGTTCTTGGAGGAGGTCATCGAGCGATTTTTCTTTGGTGGCCATAATATGAAGGATGCGAGCTGCTGCTATAGCGCCGTCTCTTCCCCAGACGAAGTCGGGAAATATCATACCTCCATTTTCTTCACAACCGAATATCCCTTGGCTTTCCTGAAGAGCTTTGGCTACCACCAGGTCACCAACGGCGGTGGCGATAAAACCTCTCCCAGTTTTTTTGGCAATATCGCTTAACATGCTGGAAGTGGCAACAGTGGTTACAATCGGTCCGGGGATATTTTGTTGGGCCAATTCGTTGGCAACTAAGCTGACGCTATAGTCACCAGGGACAAATTCACCATTGGGACGTATCACAATTAAACGATCACCATCTCCATCCTGAGCAAATCCGATATGAAAGGAGGCATGGGTGATAAGAGTAAGAAGATCGGTCAGATTGTCGGGAGTAGGCTCAGGGTTTCTCCCTGGAAAACGACCATCGGGATGGGCATTGAGGCTTACTACACGGCAACCGAGATCACTTAATAACTGAGGGGTAATCAAACATGGTGCACCATTTGCACAATCGACTACAACTCGAAATCGGCTTTGTTGAATAAGGGGGAGATTTACTTTAGCCTCGATTGCTCGAATATAATCATCGTTTATATCACGTTTAATGGTTTTTTGCGGAACATCATTCCAGGGCACTAAATGATATTTTTCCGAATAAAATATCTTTTCTACCTCAACATCTTTTTCCCGATCTAAACCTTTACCAGTTTTTTCCATGAATTTAATACCGTTCCATTGAGGAGGGTTATGGCTGGCAGTTATCATTGCTCCCCAAGCACCCCATTGCCGGCAAGCCCACTGAAGGGTTGGAGTAGCGGTGAGCCCTAATTCAATTACTTGACAACCACAAGCAAGGAGGCCGGAGATTACGGCATCATAGATCATTTCACTGTGTTTTCGGGCATCTCTCCCCACAACAACGGTTTCTTGATTAACGTAAGTTCCAAAACTGTAAGCTAATTTTAAAGCAAAATCAGGAGTGAGCACTTCATTGACAATTCGTCGAATACCAAAAGTACCGAATAACTTTTCCATGGGTAAGCCTCCTTTGATAGGATGGTAATAGATATTAAACCAATTTATTCTCTCCTTAGGGTAGGATTTAATTAAGAATACTTTTTTCTTTATTTTTAAACTACTCATTAAAAAAAGAGTGCTCCCACCAGGAGATATGGGAAAAATATCTGCTTTTCAAATCATCACTGTTATATAATTATAGTGCATTTTTATCCAGGGAGGCAGGATATGAAAGAAGAACTTGATGCCATATCACAAATCAGTGAGTTAATTATATCGGATAAAGGATTTGAAGATGTACTCCGGCTTATGGTGAATATTACCGCACAAGTGATGAAATCCAACATTTGCTCACTTATGCTTTTGGATGAAAAGAAAAAAGTCTTGGAAATTAAAGCGACCCAATCAGTTAGTGAAGCGTATAATAAAAAGCCTCCGATCAAGTTAGGAGAAGGTGTAGCCGGGAAAGTTGCTTTAGAAAAAAAACCGATGATTATACCTGACGTTTGCAACGATCCTTATTATCGGAACAAAGAAATTGCTGAAAAAGAGGGCCTTTGTTCCTTGGTAAGCCTTCCTTTAATGGTCAGAGGGAAAATAGTTGGTGTCCTTAATCTTTATACCTCAAAACCTCGAGAATTTCATGATGATGATATTAAAACCTTAACGACTATTGCTAATCAAGCAGCTGTTGTTATCGAAAATTATCGTTTACTTATGGAAAGTGAATTTGTCAAGGAAGAACTGGAGACCCGTAAAAAGATTGAAAGAGCTAAGGGATTTTTGATGACCGAATATAATATTAATGAAGAGGAAGCCTATCGAAGGATTCAGAAGTACAGTATGAATAAACAGAAGAGCATGAAAGAAGTTGCTGAAGCGGTTATTCTAGCCTGGGAAATGAAGAAAAAGATTTGAGGCTATTAATCTCTTTTTTTTGATGATAAAAGAGAGGTAACTAGAAAAATACCTGTTGCAAAAAGAACTATAGTCGCTCCAGAGGGTGTGTCTAAAAAATAAGATAGAATGAGTCCTCCTATTGACGAGGCTATTCCGAAGATAATTGCAGTCACTAAAGCTTTTTTAAAATTATTGGTGATTTGCAAAGCCGCAGCTGATGGGATGATGAGTAAAGCCGAAACTAAAACGATTCCAACGACTTTTATGGAAATCACAATCGTGAGAGAAATCAAAGTAACCAGTAAGTAATATACCATTGATACCGGAATACCACTTACTTCCGCCATTTCTTGATCTAATACCAGAAGCAAGAGTTCCTTGTAGTAAAAAAGAACAAAAAAGAAAACTGCTCCTTCGACAAGAAGCGCAAGATAAAGGTCGTTCAGCGTAACCGCTAAAATATTACCAAATAAATACCCGAACAAATCAACATTAACACCTTTCAGGAGACCGAAAATCAATATTCCCAGCGCCATCGTACTGGCAAAGAAGATTCCAATTGTCGTATCTTCTTTAATGTGACTTTTTTTAGATAAATAAACAATCCCTAAACCAGAAGCAACACAAAAGAAGACCGAGGATAATACCGGGTCTACTTTCAAAAGAAAACCTAAGGCTACACCTCCAAAGGCGGCATGTGAAATACCAGCTCCCATAAAGGACATTCCTTTTAAAACAACGTAAATTCCGATTACCGCACATAAGGAACCGATCAAAACTCCTGCCAACAATGCACGTTGCATAAAGGTATAGCTGAGAATGTCCAGATCAAATCACTCCTTGGAATCGAGCGCTCGGTACAGGGTATTCTTAAGGTTTATGATGATTTTCATCGTCTTCAGCGGTTTCTCCTGAGCAATAATGAACCGGTGAGGATCGGCGAACCACTATATGAGGAACAATTCCGTGGTGGAAGAAAGCAGCCTCACGACCGTACATTTCAGTAAGGGTTTCGTCGGTAATCCCATTTTCGGGTCGATCATGGACAAATACCTTTCGATTGACGCAGGCGATAGCATCGACATACTGAGCAATGACACCGATATCGTGAGAAACGGTTAGGATGGTGATTCCTTGTTGGTGAAGAGTAAGAAGCAATTCATAAAGACTTTCACTGTTTTTTGGATCAACAGCAGTGGTTGGTTCATCAAGGATTAACATATCAGGATTGTTTATTAAAGCCCGAGCGATCAGTATTCTTTGTCGCTGACCACCGGATAATTTGCCTATTTGTATGGTGCTCAGTGATTGGAGGCCGATTTTTTCCAAAGTTTCACTTACTGCCGAGCGATCGTGTTTATGAGGGAGACGCCCAGGACCAATGGTTGCATACCTACCGGTTAAAACAAAATCTTCAACGTTAATTGGAAAAGAATAGTCGATTTTACTAATTTGCGGGACATAGCCTATTCGTTTTCGGATGTTGGGATGATCGTTGATATTTTTTCCGAAAACCAATACCTTACCGGAGGTTGGTTTTAAAAGGCCTAAAATGAGTTTCAATAAAGTGGTTTTTCCTGCTCCATTTGGCCCAATGACAGCAAGAAATTCTCCCTTTTTAACTTGAAGAGAAACATCTTCTAAAACTTCAAAATCTTGGTATGAAAATGAAACGGAAATAAATTCCACAACATATATAGAATTGGTTTGGGCCCTGTTCATCAAACGACCACCTTTATCATCGAGCTATTTATGAATCATATCTGGCAGGAGAGGAAAAAAATCAACTGCTCTTTAATGCTAATCAATGCTTCATTTTATGTCAAGGTCGGTTACAATTATAGAGAAAATGAAGAAATTGAGGTGGATTTATGAAAAGCTATCGAAAAGAATTATGGTTTGAAACATCACAACGGAGAAGTTTTATTTGCATAACCCCAACAATCAGAGACTGTGTTAAAGAAAGTCAGATAAAAGAAGGAATGCTCCTTTGTAATGCTATGCATATAACCGCTAGTGTCTTTATCAATGATAATGAGGCTGGTTTACATAGTGACTTTGAAAATTGGTTAGAAAAATTAGCTCCAGAAAAACCCTATAGTCAATATCAACACAATGGTTATGAAGACAATGCTGATGCCCATCTGAAACGAACCATCATGGGAAGGGAAGTTGTTATTGCTATAACCGATGGAAAATTGGATTTAGGACCATGGGAGGAAGTTTTCTATGGTGAGTTTGATGGAAAAAGAAGAAAAAGAGTTTTAGTTAAAATTATAGGAGAATAACGTGAACCGAATAGTATAGATTTATATTGCCATTTTGAATGGAAGGAGCGAATTCATTGAACAATCAAAAAAAGAATACTTGCTTAATGTTAGGGAATGAAGCAATTGCTAGAGGTGCCTATGAAAGTGGGGTTCAGGTTGGTGCTGGTTACCCAGGAACTCCCAGTAGCGAAATTCTCGAATGTCTCGGTCGATATAAGGAAGTCCATTCAAGGTGGTGCCCTAATGAAAAAGTTGCTCTCGAGGTAGCAGCTGGGGTAGCAATAGCGGGAGGGCGAGCTTTAGCCACCATGAAACATGTAGGTCTTAATGTTGCTGCTGATCCATTGATGACAATCTCCTATACTGGTGTGAGAGGCGGATTGGTTATCGTGGTAGCTGATGATCCGGGAATGCATTCTTCTCAAAATGAGCAAGACAGCCGTAACTATGCTAAATTTGCAAAAATACCTTTTTTTGAGCCAGCAGACGGCGAGGAAGCCCGGATCTTTACTAAAGAAGGATTTATTATAAGTGAAAAATTTGACACACCAATCATGGTTCGATCGACTACCCGGGTGTCACATTCTCGTTCCGTTGTGTTTCCTCAGGAGAGAGTTCCTTTTACACCTTTTCCGTATCAAAAGGATGCAGAAAAGTACGTTATGATTCCAGCGTTTGCCAGAAAACGAAGAGTTGCTCTTGAAAAGCGTTTAGAGACATTAAGAGATTGGGTAGAAGAATCAGACCTAAATCGGATGGAAATGAGAGATACTGATTTGGGAATCATTACTGGAGGCGTTCTTTATAACCATGTACGTGAGGTGTTTCCACAAGCTTCAGTATTAAAATTAGGCATTGGGTATCCTCTTCCTTTTCAGATGATATCGGATTTTGTCAAAAAGGTTAAAAATGTGGTGGTGGTTGAAGAGTTGGACCCCTTCTGGGAAACCGAAATTAAAGCAGCTGGTATTCCGGTTGAGGGAAGAAATCGAATTTCTGGAATTGGTGAAATAACCCCCGATGTCCTTAAGTCGGCATTTGGAATCGCTCTCCCATTGCCGCCAATAGGAGATTTAAATCAGTATGTTTTCCCCAGACCACCAATAATGTGTGCTGGCTGTCCTCATCGTGGAGTATTCCGAGTTCTTTCCGACCTGAAAATTACTATTACTGGGGATATTGGATGCTATACGCTGGGCGTCATGCCGCCAACCTCGTCGATTGATTCTTGCATTTGTATGGGGGCTTCGATTTCAAATGCTGAAGGTTTTAAATTAGCTCATCCCGAGTTGACCGTGGGAGCGGTAATCGGTGATTCAACATTTATTCATAGTGGGATCGGTTCTCTTTTAGATGCGGTATATAACCAAACCAACATTTTAGTAATTATTTTAGACAATCGCATCACAGCGATGACGGGAGGGCAAAATCATCCTGGAACAGGAGTAACTTTGATGGGTGAAAAAACCTCAGCACTTGATCTTGAAGAGCTGGTAAGGGCTTTAGGAGTAAAAGAAATACATCATCTTAGTTCATATGATATTTTAAATTTTCGATCCCTTCTCAAGAAAGCAATAAAAAAGAAAGCCGGACCAACGGTTTTTATTCTCACTGAACCATGCCAACTTATTCAAAAAAAAGGAAAAGAGAACTATTATCGAGTTGATTCAAGTCTCTGTCGGCTTTGCAAGAAATGTTTACAATTAGGTTGTCCGGCAATACGACTCAACGGTGAAAAGGTTGAGATTATTGCAGAATATTGTCATGCTTGTGGTGTTTGCAGCCAAATTTGCCAGCTTAACGCAATAAAGGAGGGAAGCCAATCATGAAATTTGGTGGTATTGTTATTGTCGGTATAGGTGGTACCGGTGTTTTAAAAGCCAGTGAAATACTATCGAGATTCCTCCTTTATCAAGGATTTGATGTTCGTCAATCGGAAGTTCATGGAATGGCTCAGCGAGGTGGTTCAGTTATTACTCATCTAAAATATGGCGAAAAAGTATATTCTCCTTTGTTAGGAAAGGGTGAAGCTCAATTTATGATTGCCACAGAAGAAGTTGAAGCATTGCGTTATAGTGAGTTTCTTTCTTCTGATGCAACTATCATCATCAATACCTGGAGGCTAAATCCGGTGGGCACTAAACCGGATCCTTATACCGGTTTTTCAGCTCGTTTATTAAGAGAAAAAGGTATTCCAGTATATGAAATAGACGCCATTTCAATTGCTGAATCCCTTCAAAATTCAAGAGTTGCGAATTCAGTATTGATTGGTGCTTTTAGTAAAATATTTAATTTCGATAATGAAAATATATGGGAAGAAGTTATCAAGGAGACGTTTCCTCAAAAGTTATTTGATATCAATTTGACAGCCTTTTTAAAAGGGAGAGAGTCGATTGCTAAAATAAATTAATTTATTCAGAAGGAAGAGAAATAACACTATAAATATTGACAAATTTTACTGAATGAGTATAATAATGTAAGGAAATAATATTATAAAAAATATAAAAAAATAGAAAATCCCCTCCTTGCATTTATAGGGAGCTAACTCGCCCGAGTTGGCTCCCTATAAATGTTTTTAGGGATTATTTACTTAAATAAGTAATAGCGACCTATTAAAATATGAAAGACACAACCCCCATAAATCTCTCCTCAATGAGGGAATAAATTCAATAATTCCCCTTCTTGAAGGGATGCCGCTTTACGGCAGGAAGGTTTCTTTGTACTTATTTAATGGTTATCCTGAGAGAATGATAAAAGACTTATAAATAAAAGATGAGATCCTCACGGCTTCGAAAAACGAAGCCTCAGGATGACGCCGGTAGCGTCAGATGAGATTGCCACGTCGCCCCAAACAAAAAACGGTTGAACTCCTCGCATTCAGACTGTGTCATAATTATTCTGTAAATTATTTACCCCCACTTATGTTAATATTTTACAGTAATATTGGGAATAGATAACCAAAAACTGAAGATAAATGTACTGTGTCTTCCACTTTCAAGCTATTCTTGGTGTATGAAAGGGATTGTGACACAGTCTGAATGACGGA
>MWBQ01000018.1 GCA_002069605.1 Candidatus Atribacteria bacterium ADurb.Bin276 | reverse complement strand
CATCAGAAATCTATGAAGAAGGGTCTAGAGCTGGCTATAAAAAGATCTGGGATTAAAGAACCGATTTCAGCTTATTCCTTTCGCCACACCTTTGCCACTGAGGTACTTCGGAAAACCGCAAATCTAAGAGCGGTTCAAACTCTTCTAGGGCATTCTCATACAACCATGACCGAGAGATATGCGCACGCGTTACCTGAGACCTTAAAGGATGCTGTAGAATCATTAAAGTGATTCAATGGATTGTTTGGGTATTGAATTACCCGCCTCTTTAGGTTACATATTTCAGGCACTCCAATAAAATGGGGGGGGGTAGGCATGTAGCGTTTCGCTAAATGTTCTTTGCAAACCAGGGTAAGGAATGACTTAACTTTTTTTCGAGGGGTTTATTTGTGAGGTCGTTCTTTTGGTGTGTGCGTTATTTTTTTCGGGGATGGTCGTTTATTGTTTCCAGATTTGTATTTTCCTTTTCAGTAAAAATTTACAGGATCAAATTCTTTTGTTCGGCTGGGATTAGATGGTTATCTAATGAGGATTAGCTTTTCGGAATTCCCATGGTGATAGGGCGTGCTTATCAGCCCAGAGTCCGATCTTTTCGCTTTTGGCTTTATCTTGAAGCTCATAAAGATTTTTGTCCGTCACGTATTGGTCATAAACCCAAGCCAAGCCGGACTTGAGAAGCTCCTCGTGTAGTTTCCTGCCATCGGGAAGGGTGACTTCGCCAACAATGCGGCCATATTTGTCTACATCTTCGATTTCCACGTTGACAAACTTTCCAAAGATCAAATTTGAAACGAACTGTTTCGCTTTGTTCGAAAACGGTTGTTCCTTTTCTGGTGCGTCGATCTGATGGATTCTAATCTTTTGGGGATGTTCCTTGAATATGACTGTGATGGTGTCGCCGTCGCTTACGCCGATGACTTTGGAGTCGAAGGAGCAGGGGAGGGTATTGAGGGGGAGTAGGAGAATTATTAAAAATAATAGTTTTTTCATGATTCCCCGTCTTTACAGTTAAATTTTTTAATGATATCAAATAATTAAGGATTCTGTGGTAAGTGAACGTCTGCTTCATGCTGTGCGCTTGTTAAGTCAAGCCTAGCTTACCAACGAGTCCTTTTTTATTTATCAATTAACTAAAAGTAAACTTTCTTGCAAGAATGGGCGATAATAAGTAATCCTCATAAGGGGAGTGTGTTTAATCATTAACTAATAGTAGGCTGAAATGAACCTTTCTTTCTTCGAAAATTCATCGGTTACTGGAACGATTCAAGGAAATCGAAAATTTCTTGAAGGGGCTTTAATTTCAGAACTTCCTGAAGATGTTCTTAGAGAATGGTGGGAAAAATCAGGATGGAACTTTCAAAAATTAGATAAGACTATTACTAAGCTTGCTGAAATGAAAGTTAAATTTCTTCCACCATTTTCAGTATCACAGCTCTTAGATACAAATCAATCTGAAGATATTGAATATCTTTTTTATTTAGGCGACTTAAAGCTTTTAAGAAGCCCTTCTATTTCTATTGTGGGTACAAGAAGTCCAACAAAAGAAGGGGTAAAGAGAGCCATAAAAATAACCCGCCAGCTTGTAAATCTTAAATATGTCGTTATGTCAGGACTTGCAAAAGGAATAGATAAAGCCGCACATCAAGCAACGATAGATAATAAAGGAAAAACTATTGCTATTCTTGGTGCTCCATTTCATAAAATTTATCCAAATGAAAACGTGCCACTTTTTAATCGAATTATTGATGCAGGAGGACTTTGCCTTACGCCTGCTATGCCTTACCAAGAACATGGAACTTGGCTTTTCCCTCGGCGTAACAAATTAATGGCAATCCTTTCCCAGGCTACAATAGTGATTGAGGCAGGAGCTACATCTGGTGTTAAACATCAGGCAGCAGAATGTTTAAGAAAAAAACGTAAATTAATCTTTTTAAAATCTTTGGCAGATAAACCAGAAGTTACCTGGGTTCAGGGATTTATAAAAAGCGGTGGTATTGTTGTTGAAGATTCGCAATCTCTTGAGAGTGCTCTTATATGATTTTTAATATTCTTCCTCTTGGACTTTCTAAATATAATCCTGATGAAAAGCTTGGATGGTTATCTGATTATTATGCTTATAGTAAAAAATTAGAAATGAATTTCTGGCGTTATAATACTTATTCATCGGCAATTTTGGACTATAAAGCTGGGAAAGATCACCATTTAGATTTCTTTGTATCGCCATTCATCAGTTTAATAGAAGAAATTATTCGAATTGAAAATATTGGTAAAATTATTTTAGTCCCTTTGCCGAGCTCAAAACCTAAATTTAACAAAGACTATCGAATTACGCCTAATGAAGATAATGATCCGAAAAAAAATCGAGATGATAGAAACTTAGTTTTTTGTGAAAAAGTTTCAAAGGTAAGAGAAGATTGGCAAAGTATAGAATTAATTGAGAGGATAAAGCTTAAAGATTCCAAGAATCAAAGATCTATTGAGCAGCAATTATCTACTCTTTCTATTAATAGTATTGAGCACATAACTCAAAATACCACGATCATCCTTATGGATGATGTTTATACTTCTGGGGGGACAATGAAGGCGAGTAAAATGCTTATAAAAAAATCATTGGGAGATATAAAAATGATAGGCGTTGTCTTGGGGAGGACTGTTATTTGTTAGATCGCACTAGCTTTGATTTATTTAGCTATATTGTTTAATTTTTTCTCCAGATCTTGTATTTGAAGCCCAGCCCTTGATAGATCCCCTTCGTTAAAATTGCGAAAAACTAAGCTTGAAGCTTTGCATTTTAGACATTCAGCTCGTAACAATACTTTTTCATTTTCGGACAAGAAGTTTAAAATAGGATCTATATTATTAGAATAATCCTTAACTTTTAATTTGAAATCTTGATTAGAGCAATTGCATTTTATCTTATCCTTTAGTTCTAATTGCCAGGGCTCATATGAATAATCTTCAATTATTTTTGATTTTTCAGATTCAGAACAATTAGTTAGATCAAATATTAACTCCATAACTCCCCCTTCATTTAGAATCATACCCCGATCCGAGTGGCGGGGGAAGGATAGTTCATTAGGTTAGATTTAGGCAGGGCGAATAAAAGGGGGGTATTATGCGCGGGTATAAGTTAAATCTTGGCAGGGTAAAATAAGGGGGGTGCTTATTTTATCCCCCCTTTGAATATCTAAACTTAACCGACATTCCCGCCACTCTTAGCACAATGTCGGGTTTGTCGGGTCGTCCTAGGGGATATATAGAGAAAAAATTTGGGGATTTTGGCGAAGGTTTAAATAAGGAGTACGCTTATTTAAGTTTCTGCTCTAGATTCTTCAATAAGAATTTTCTTATTTCATTATTAGGACGTAGCAATCCACAGAAAATAAAAAGCCCCGCGGTGGGGTGAAATTCAAAAAGAGAAGCTTAAAATGATAGAGTAAAATTTCCGGCTGGACCATTCATGATAAGGATGCAATGACAGAGTATGTCTCTGCCAATTAGAACGGCAATGTCTTGAGCCTTCAAGTCAACCCCAATAACACTATTGAATTCAAGGGGAGGGATAGGGCTTCCTGGAAATTCAAGTTTTACTGGGTATTCAAATTTTTTATCTGTGCCTTGAGGGGTTGCGATTTCATTTTCCCCAACTGGCTTAAGATTCAAAGTTTTTAAAATGCTTTCATCAACGCATGTTTTGGAAGCTCCTGTATCTATTAAGGCTTTTCCATTTATTGGATTGGGGATGATCTGTTTTTGTGAATTTAATACTTGGGAAATTGCTGAAGGGACTGAAACTTCTACCCATAATAAAGGCCCAGCAAACTCTAATAATTGTTGTGGGGTCACTTTGTCATTGTCAGGACATTGAACATTATGAATGGGCATGAATTAAACCAAGATAATAAGATGGGATTTTAATAGTTTCTTCTGTGTCAACGATATGTTTTATCATGAAGGTCTCTAAACCAAAACGCTCCACACCAGCTTCAAAAGCTCCTTTTTGAGTATCATATATTCCATGAAGTTCTGAACTCTTAATTAAAGCATATTTCCCCCTGTGATGCTTTAAGAGCTCCTGCTTATTATCTTCAAAGAATTTATTTTCCTTCTCAAACATACGAATATCCTACGATATTATCGTCTTTTAATGCAAGAGAGTTTCGGATAAATAAAAAGCCCCGCGGTGGGGGCTTTCAATCAATTAATTGACCTGCTTTTTAAAATAAATTAATGTCTCGCATCATCCCGGGCAAGGATTGAAAGGTAGTGGTTATGAAAAAATTATTAATTGCTGGTTTATTATCTCTTGCTTTAGCAGCGTGTGGGGGATCTTCGATAGATATTCCTAACAATCAAAACAACAATAACAATCCTCCGGTTAATTCTGGAAAAAGTAATGATCCTAGTGATCAGTCTCCGCCCCAGAAGGATGAGGATTTTTCGAATTTGTTTGATAAGTTTTTAAATGCGGATAGAGAAATTCTTAAGAATTATCTGACTGATATGTGGGGCTGGGGAATTCCTGTTGAAGAAATCCCGGTGACTCAGGAATTGATGGCTGGTAACTGGATAGTGAGGGTTATTCAAAGGGATAACCTTTGTGACATAAAAAAGACTCCGATCTACCATGAATATTATAAAAATATCTCAATTGCTCCTGATGGGACATCATTTGACTACGAGTTTTATCCTCTCTTTAATTATAAAAAAGAAAGTTTTTATGATTCCAAACTCGAGGATGAATTAAAAGGGTTGTTTGGTCCAGATTATATTTTTGCTTATGCTCACAATATTCCTGATTCGACGGAGTTTTATTATAATGATCTTCAGAGTTATGAAAATATTGAAGGGAAAATAAATAAACCTAGTACGTTAGCAAATTTCAGTCTTAAATATTTAGCATATTTTATCCCGGATGATCCCGGCTTTGGAGATCATTATAGGCTTCATATTGTTGCTTCGGGCATGCATTATAAAATCCAGCATTCATCTAAATTCCTCCCTGAGACAACTGAAGAAGAAAAGAAGCTTCAACAGGAAGAGCTACAGCAAAATTACGATAAGTTTGTGGAAGAAGGAAAGTTTGACCCTCTAGCATCGGAATTCTATTATATTTCACAGAAATTATCTTCTCATTATTTAATAAACAAGGAGTTTTATATTCTGTCAGTTTCGACAGGTCACGATCCTTGTAATAATGGAGTATCTTGGGAAAATCAGTTTAACGAAAATTATTATTTCATGAAAAAGCTTTAAAGGTTGCGTATGCGAGAATTCCAGTCAGCAATAAAAGACGCTTTGGACGCTCGAATAGTCGAAATTGAACGTCAAATGAATAGTGATGTAATTACTTTATATGGGGCTATCAATACTCAATTAGAATATATGTTCCCGTCAATTATTGAGAAGCTTAAAGGAGAAAAGACCGAGCTTAGCATAATTCTAGAAACGCCTGGGGGATCTGCTGAAATTGTTGAGCATCTTGTAAATATTATTCGATATCACTACAATAAAGTTAATTTTATTATTCCTAATCAAGCAATGTCAGCAGGGACCATATTTGCTATGTCTGGGAATAAAATATTTATGGAGTATTCCTCTGTTCTGGGGCCCATTGATCCTCAGGTATGGAACGGTCAGAATTGGGTTCCTGCGTTAGGATACTTAGAAAAATATAAAAAGTTAATGGATAAGGCCTCTGAAGATAAAATTTCAGATGCTGAGTTTGCTTTGCTGTGTAAATTGGATTTAGCAGAAATTTCTAATTATGAACAACAAAGTGGTCTAACAGTTACTCTTTTGAAAAAGTGGCTAGTAAAGTATAAATTTGAAAATTGGGGAATTCACCAGAGTGATCCAGAGCTAAAAGGACAACCCGTAACTCATGAGCAAAAGGAAAAGAGGGCTGAAGAGATTGCGACAGATCTTGGAAATAATGAAAGGTGGCATTCCCATAATAGAAAAATAGATCTCAAATCGCTTCAAGAATTAAAACTATATATTGATGATTATAGTGAAAAAGAACAACTTCGGAATGCTGTTAGACGATACTTTGAAATGATGCTAGAATATGTCTTGACTAATAATGTGGTAAATTTTGTTCATCATAGGAACTATATTTAAATGAAGCTTGCCCAAAATCTAAAAAATCTAGAAAAATCCCTCCAATGTAGGGAGAGGGCTATGAAGTATTTAAAGTATACTGAAAAATTAGAAAAATCGGGCATAAATACTAAGTCAGAATATAAGCTTCCGAATATTAATACGTTAGGGACTAATCGGCCAATATTGCAAAAGACTTGCCTTCCACGTCGTTAATCATTTCCCCGCCAGCGTCTTAGCCATCTCCTTAACCATTCTTTTTTCTTTGGGATGACTAATTTCCCGATAATTATTCAGCAATTCTTTCTCGTCCTTAGATAATGGAAACAAAGATTCTACCTTTTTAACCAACTCCGTTACATCAAGAGGGTTATTCGGGTCAACCAAAGTCCCTTGTAAGAACGTGGTGCCTGGGCTGAACATGCTGCCGTAGAGGATGATCGTGGGGTGGACTTCTAGGGCGTCGGCTATGGCTGTGATAGAAGAAATAGTGGGGTTCGTGTATCTTTCAACCCCTCTCTCTACATTGCCAATGTAGTTTGTTGTCATAGAGCAAGCTTTTGCCAAGTCCTCTTGGCTCCAGCCTTTAGCCTCTCGCAACTTTCTAATTCTTTCGCCTATCGTTTCTTCAACCATCATAAAACAATATATATATTTATTTTATACATCAAACACTATTTATTTTGTAAAAAATATTGACAAAACTTTTAATACACTATAAATAATGGATTATGAATCTTGGAAAGAGAATTGAGCAAATTCGAAAATCAAAAGGGATGAGTCGATCCAAGTTATCATTCCGCTGTTTAATATCTGAGAATCATCTTCGGTTAATTGAACAGGGGAAAAACGAAAACGTGACTATAAAAAACCTCCAAAAAATCGCGGACGCCTTAGAAGTGAAATTAACCGATTTATTGGAAGAACCAAAAGCCGCCTGAGCGGCGCAGGAGTAAGTGTTTAACATGCGGAGCGGATTGCAGAGAAAAGGAGAGATGTCATTTCCGATTTTGGAAAGAAACGAGAAGGTAGTTTCGATTCTCGATCTTCCTAAGGATTTAACTGACTTTATTTTCTCTCGAGCAAGAGAAGTTTTCGGAGCGCAAGAGCTGGGTATTACAACAAGAGAATGGGCGCATGTTTTGGGGGTTACTGATCGGATGGTCAGGCTGTGGAGATCGGGGCTTCAGCCTTTGCATAAGCGTTATATTTTATCGGTGGCAAGGGCAGCGCAAGACTACTGTAAGAGAGCCAGAGCAAGGATAGATAGCATTCAGGAATGGGCGGAGCAAGTGGTGATTATGTCGGCGGTGGATGGGATGAAGGAGGGGAAGTGAAAGACTTCATGATTTGCTTCATTTTTTTTCATATTATGTTTGTTTCGTATCAGATTTATAAAACAGCGGAGAAGGTAATGAAAATAGAAAACAATATCGAGATGCTGCTTGAAACAAATGAAGGTCAACAATGCATGACTAAAAAGGATAATCAATGACAATATTTCTAATCATTATTTTATCCGTTATCACGCTGATTTTAGCGGCCATATACAATGAATTTAATGAGTTCATAACAAGCATTAAGAATTTCAAAAGTATTAATGTCAAATTTAAACAGCCTTTGGATGATGGGGTAGAGGGTTTGATGGTCGTGAAAAATGATAATTGAGAAGATTTTAAAAGAGAGATTTTGAACGTTCTTTGAAGATTTAAAATAAGCGCGCGCCGCTAGTTTTCCTTACCTACTTACATTTCGGTAAGGGCTTAGGCGTTGATCGGACATGTGGTTTCACACGAACGGTCTTGGGCCCAGGCTTCGCAGTTGTCCGAGTAGGACGACATTGCGTTTTCGCTTTTGCCATTTTTTTCTCCTTCCCGAAGGCAGAGAGCCTTCTTCTCCGTTAAGGATCTACCTCGGTGGAGATGGCTTAAGGAAAAAAGCGGCGCGCGCAAGCTGTTTAAAATTTGAAAGAACATCACAAATCCTTCGTCAGGTAGTTTTTGATGATCTCTTTTTGTTTGGATTCGGGAAGGGAAAGAAAATGATTGAGCGCCGCTTCAACGATTGTCGTGTCAGACTGATTAAATTTTTCGCCAGTTTCGCGAAGTTGGTCGAGGAGTTCAAGATGGAATTTAAAACCTTTTAGTTTTTTATTTGTTGACATATCGTTTATGTGAGGTATATGCTTGGTTAATATAAGGGATAAATTAATGACTGTTCAAATTGGCATAAAGCTTGAACCTGAACTCTTAAAAGAGATCAAAAAATTCGCCCGTGACTACGGGACGACAGTGTCCGCACTTATGCGTCAAGCGACAGTCGAATTCATTAAACGAAGTAATAGCCTAGTATATACCGGAGAGTCAATAAAACAAGAAAGAAAGGTTTCCTAAGGAGAGGTAAAAAATGGCTGAGAAAATAGAAAAACTTCATTTTACTCTTAAAGAAGCGGCTCAACTTTATGGGATCTCATCGAGGCATTTTTCGGAGAGAGTCCGAAATGGATCGATTACATGCCCGGTTAGATTTTTTGATGACATAGCAAAACCTAAAAAACGACCTAGGATGTTATTCCCAAAGAAAAAGTTTTTACAGTGGGTTGAGGAAGGCACGGGCATCGTTGAACCTGATGCTCATAAAATTATGAAAGGAAGGGGATAGATATGGTGATGATAGGAATTGGTGGATTTGTATTTTTTGTAAGTGCGTTTTTAACGAGTTTTATCCTTGGAAGAGCCTGGGAAAGGGCGAACATTGAAAAAGAAAGATTAGAGGACTTTTCATAATCCCCCCATCCAAACCCGACCCCTCTTCATTTCTTAAGGGGTGTCTTTCTGAGGCACTTGAGTGAAGAGGGGATTTTTAAGGAATGATAATGAACCGAGAAACATTACAATATTGTGCTTACTTAAAAGAGAATAAAGCTTTTTGGGACGAGCTTATAGCTGCTGGTAAGAGGCTTATAGAAGGCCGTGAGGGTGATTGGGATGTGTGTGATGGTGGAGTGTTTCCCATAGCCGGTAGGCTCCCATCAGAGGACCCAGTGGAGGATTTTTTAAATGAATATTCTTTCCCGAGTAATGACGAAGATCTCAAGTTCTTTACCGAAGCATTTCTCAGCAAAGTTGATGATGTGGCTGTGTGTAGCCTTATTTGTGATGCCGCTGATGGCGGTTTCTACTTTAAAGATGAACATCAAGAAATTGACCGAATGATTGAGAACTCGAAAGATAACGTTGTTTACTTAGAGGCTTGGAACAAACGAGAAAAGAAAGAAAGGGCGGCATCATGAGTTATTTAGCAGAAGATCAAGGGATTGTAGAATTGGCCCGTGAGAAGATTCGTTTCATGGATGAAGAAAAGATCAGGGTTAGAAAATTAAGCGATGGTGGGCATTTAGTAAAGTTTATCGTTCGGGTTGAGGATTTAAATAAAAAACGCCTCATGGTGAGTAAGACCGATGAGGCGAATGTTAACACTACTATCTAGAGGAATAGAATATGAATAAAGAAGAAATAAAAGTCAAAGAAAAACTAAAGCTGGTGCATCAATTGGAAGATGAGATTGAAGCGATAACGCCAAGGTCTATCTTTAAGTTGCTGAAGCCCTCGAAGTTTTTAGGTCTGAAAGAGCATCAAAATATGAGTTATTACACTCAATACATCGACATGCGGTTCAAACGTTTTGCTAACTCATTGTCCATGATTGAGGATGCTATTTATGACCTTAGGCATGAGATGAATGAGTTTTATCAGGAGTTGAAAGATAACGAAGGGGGCGCGGCATGAGTGGATTTAAATATCTAAAGCCTGCAAAGTTTGGTGTGGCTTATCTTAAGGCTGGTGTTTTTGGATTTGCGGGATCGGGGAAAACCTTTACGGCTTGTGAGATTGCTTTGGGTCTTGCGAAGAAAATCAATGTGAATCAAGTGGCTTTCTTTGACACAGAAATCGGCTCAGACGATCAGATCAAAAAGTTTAATGACGCGGGTATCGAGCTTCTCGTCTACAAGGGGAGGGCGTTTAAGGATCTCCTTGGTTTCCTTGCCGAGGTTGAAAGTTCAGGAGTCAAAATAGCCGTACTCGATTCCATCACCCACGTGTGGCGTGAGTTGATGAAATCCTACGTGGAGAAACTCAGAAGGAAGAACGGGCTTTATTTTCAAGACTGGGCGGCGTTAAAAGACGAATGGCAGCAATTTTCCGATGTTTATCTCAACAGCAAGATACACATCATCATGTGTGGCCGTGCGGGCTACGAGTACGACATGGAAAAGAACGAAGAGACGGGTCGTAATGAACTACTCAAAGTCGGCACCCGCATGAAGACCGAATCGGAACTAGGTTACGAGCCAAGTCTTTTGCTCGAGATGGTCCGCCTAAACAAATCTGAAGTGTCGGGGAAACTGGACGATAAGGGATGGATCAACCGTTGCATCGTTTTAAAAGATCGCAGCAACACCATCAACGGCGAGGAGTTCGACTATCCTACCTATGAGAGTTTTAAGCCTTACATCGAGCATCTGAATCTTGGTGGAGAGCACATCGGCGTCGATGTGACCCGTAACTCCCAGGATCTTTTCGAGAATCCAGATTATTCCTACCACGAGAGAAAGAAGCAAGCCGCTATTTTGCTCGAGGAGCTTCAGCAAGAGTTGACCTTGCTTGGGTATGCGGGGACGTCTGCGGACGCTCAGAGGAGGCGCACAGAGCTTTTAATCACGGTTTTTGGAACCTCGTCTAAGACAGCCATTGAGAATATGGATCTGGCAAAGCTTAAGGCGGGTGTGAGTGAGATTAAAGAACAAAGAGAAACCGTCCAGGCAAATCAGGCGGCGGTTAAATTGGCAGTTAATGAATAGGAGAGAAAATGGCAGTAATATTTTCAGATCAAGAAGAACAGGCGTTTAAAGAGGCGTCATCGAGTTATCTTCCCGATGGTGATTACAGAGGGATTTTAGTCGAGGCTGAAGCGAAGCTTATCGGCATGAATCGCGATAAAAAGTTGGTTTTGAAATACCAGCTTGAGGCTCCTGAAGAGCATGCAGGAAAAACTCATGTTCATTTTCTGAATTTAGAAAATGCCTCTCAAAAAGCTTACGGTTACCTAAAGGGCGTCGTCGGGAAGTTTGGGCTTCCTACTGATGGATTAAGACTTAGGGACTTAGAGAGCGAAATGAAAAAGCTTTGTGAGTCTAAAACTGAGGTTTTGTTTAGTCTGATCCCTAAAGAATACAATGGCAAAAGTTATCAAAATACAGAGATCCGAGCGGTGAGTCGTGAGGAGTCTTTTGGGCATATCTCTGACGCTTTTGTGAGTGGTCAGGGTGAGGATGATATTGGGTTTTAAGGTTTTGGGTGTGGTGAGGTTAAAGTCGTAATGAAAAATAACAGTCCAGCTTTTCAATTTTATCCAGCTGATTATTTAGCGGATGAAAAAGTGCAGCTTATGAATCTGCAGCAAGAAGGGGTGTATATTCGTGCGTTATCGTATTGTTGGCGTGAGGGTAGCATACCGTCTGATCCTCAAATATTGGCAACTTTAATAGGAAAGGGATGCACGGAAGAAGACGCAAGGGTGGTTCAAGAGTGCTTCGTTTTGGATAAAAAAGACCATTCAAGAATGAAACATTTGCGTTTAGATTCTGAAAGAAAAAAACAAAAAAAATGGAAAGAAAAATCTTCAGAAGGTGGAAAGAGAAGCGGTGAGGTTAGAAGAAAGAGAGATCTGGAAAATAAAAAACAGGAAGAATCTCTAGAAAAAACAAATAGTTCTGAGACGAAGGGTGGTTCAACCAAAGGTGAACCAACAAGCGGCCCACCGGTTGAACCAAAGGCGAACTCTTCTTCTTTGTTTTCATCTTCTTCTTCTATTTCTTCTTCAGAGTTAAACTCCCAGGAGTTAATAAACTCCGAGAATAAAAACATACCTTTCCTAGAAAACACACCTTGTCGAGTTGCGAAAAAATCGCAACCTCGACGGGATTTTTCGAAAGAAATTGGCGGAATTTTTGCTTATTGGCAGGAAATTTGCGGCCATCCCAAGGCAATTCTGGACAAGAAACGTGAAAAGGCTATTCGAGCAAGGCTTGAAGAGGGTTACAGCCTAGAACGCATTCTGGCAGCTATTCGCGGAATTCGTGGATCGCCGCATCACATGGGGAAAAATGAAAATCACACTGTTTACGACGATATCGAACTAATTTGCCGCGATGGAAAGCAAGTTGATAAATTCGCGGATTTGGAGGAAAAAACACATGGAACCTTTGAATCGGATCCTTGGAAAAGCAATAAAATCAGAAAAATTCTTAAGTTTGGAACCGGGGACTCGTCTCTCCGGAGAGGTTTTTTCGAAGGGGATGGCAATCCTAAGCATGCACTTCGAGAACCAGGACCTCGATGAGTTTCGTCTTGCAGCTTGGCACCATGCTTTGAGGGATTTGACTGATGAACAATTTAGAATTGGTCTTAGGAAATTCCTGACGATGCACACTGACATTTATCCCAACACAAATATCCCTGCTTGCATTCGCCAATATGGGCTTTGGGATGAATTTAAAAATCCTAGCAAAGCCGAAGCTTGGGGTTTGGTGATGAAAGAAATATGCAATGTTGGAGGTAACTATGGAATCCCAAAAATAAAACAGCGTGCAGTGCAAAAGGCCGTTGAAATTCTTGGGTGGGCAAACATTTGCCAAACTGAAAACCAGGAAGCTACTAGAGCTCATTTCTTTCAAATTTACGAGTCTCTAGTAAACCGTGAAAAACAAGAAATACTCGCATGTGAAACTTTGGGTGAGGCGTAAGAAGGAGTCAGAAATGCCGCCAATAGCTGAACTTGAATTTGAAAGTGGAATGCAAAACTTAAGTAAGTTTTTTAGAAAGAAACCACTGGAACCGGCTCAGGTAGCCATTTGGCATGAGAAACTCAAATGGCTCGATCTTCAAGATTTCCAGACGGCTTTAGATGAAATAACCACATGTGAGAGAACTTTCCCAACCCCTCAAGTAGTTTTAGATTACGCCGATGAAGTTAGAAAACGACGATCTGAGACTCAAAAAAGGATTGACAATAATACCGCTAGAGATTTTTTAAGACCAGAAGCTCATAAGCCAGGCATTGCAAGAGACTCCGCGCAGTTCGTGAATACTCTCATGAACATGCCTCCAGGCACCGTTGAAAAGTTCGAGTTCGAAGTTTCCGCTTTAAAGGTTCTGATGAAAAAATATCCAAACGCGGAATTTAATATTCACTACCAAGACGCCGTAAAAAGGCTCAACGCAAAGCTTGCTGAGCTCGGGAAAACGAACGTCATGCCCCTTGAAGCAGAAAAGGAAGAACGTGAAACCAACTAAACCAAAACTCTCCGAAGCCGCAATAACCAAGCAGATCCGCGACTACCTCGACGTGAAAAAAATCTTTCACGTGAAGCACTGGAGCGGGCCGATGAGTCATAAGGGAATTCCGGATATCATTGGCGTGTTGCCTGGGGGGAAAGCTCTTTTGATTGAGATTAAACGAATAGGTGGAAAGGTTTCTGAAGAGCAGAAGAGCTTTCTTGAGAATGCGAAGGCTCTTGGGGCGAAGGCTTTTGTCGCCAGATCTGTCGAAGATTTAATGAAGGAAGGACTTTAAATGAAATACCTAGTACTTAACGACTGTCCTAATCTTTACATTGGAGAAGTTGTTGAAACTAGCCATTCCGGTTGTAGTGTAGGGGATGAAATTGCTAAATACAAACCGGAGAAGTTACCTAAGTATTTTGTCCCCATGTGGTTTGAATTTGGGGACAAGATACGAATGCAAAAATGGCTTCCGGGAAGGTACTTTATCCCAATGAGGTATGAGAGAACAGGAAGCTTTACTGGTAAAGATGAAAATGGAACACGCAGGGTTGAATTTGGTTGTAATAATAAAGATCTTGGATGGGAATTCTACGAAGAAGATTTAAAGGATATTAAAGAATGAAATACCTAGTGATCAAAGATTGCCCTGGGTTTAAAGTCGGGGATGTTGTTGAGCCTATTCCTACGAATGTAGGAAAGGAAGATTTAATACTTGGCAACGGAGAATTAAATCAACCCATGCCCATTTATATCGCTAACTATTACCCAGAATATTTTAAACCTATGTGGTTTAATTTTGGTGATAAGATAAGACGTAAAGATTGGGATGATGATAGATATTTTATACCAACTAGATGCGAAGTTGATATAAGTGGGTCTGGGGTTATTAATCCTTTATTTCTTGGGAAGAATGAGTGCAATCATGATCATTGGTATGGGGAGGTAAAGCAAGACACCTGGGAATTTTATAAACCAAAATTTAATAATTCCGACCTGTTAGAATTTAAGTCATTTGTAGAATTAATAGAAGAATATATGACATCCGAAAAAAACTTGAATAGAAAATTTCGTAAGAGGCCAGTGTGCATTGAAGCCGTACAATGGACAGGGAAGAATCTAGAAGAGATTCTCCAGTTTTGTGGCTCGGAAAATATTGGACCGATAGAAAGACGTCTAGATTATAAGCTTCGCATCAAAACTTTAGAGAGCGGGCAAGGTTATCATGAAGCCGACCATCTTGATTGGATCATCAAGGGAGTCAAAGGCGAATTCTATCCATGCAAGCCTGATATTTTTCAAGAGACTTATGAAGAGATTGAAGAATGAAATACTTAGTAATCAAAGATTTATTAGAACTTAAAACGGGTCAAATTTTAGAAACAGATGAAACCGGAAGATGGTTAACAACCCCAGAAGGTTTTGTTTTAAATCCTCCGACATATCAAGAATATCTACAACCTATTGAAGAGAGTTTGAAATGAAGAGATATAGGTTTTTAGGAGTTTCTGATATTTTAAAAGGTCCAGCTCCAAAGGGATCTAAATGAGTAATTTTAACCACCCTGCAGTGTGCCAGCACTGGGTTACGGGACGTTTTAGTTGAACCTTCGCATGACTGGCAGCCAGCGAAGCAAGCTCCTAAAATTGGAAAGGCTGGAGAAGATCCCAAGGCCTTTCCGGAGCCGGGTGGGAATCCGGCCAGGGTGGTTATTTAATTAATATAAAAGGGAGTAAGCTTGGACTTAAAAAAAACAGCTGATCAGGGGTTAAATGTTTATGTTTATGGTTGGAAAGGTTTGGCTGATTATTTTGGCATTCACAAAAGAACTCTTCAGCGCTGGGATGAAAAATTGAAAATCCCTTGGGATAAAAGTGGCCCAAAGAAAAATGACTCCGTTAGGATTCATGTGTGGACCGCCGACACCTATTATAAATTCTTCAGATCAAAAAAATAAAAAAAAATGACATGCCGTACACATGCCATATTTGAGCTTTTTCGGGGTTGGTGTATATTCTCAAGGCATGATTCAAACTAAAACAAAAGAAGAACTACTCCAAGAAGCAATCGCCGAGGTTGAAGCCCGTCGAAGGGCTGTTATGGATATCATTGATCAGGCAGCAATAGAGGCCGCTCAACATACAGTTTCGACCATGAGTTTCGAAGGGACTTGCAAAGAAGAAATCGCATCTCGAAAACTTCAGTCCGAAGCAGCAGATAGAATCCTAGACATGGCAGGTTTTAAAATTAAGCGCTCAGAGCATTCTTTTGATCAAGAAAAACCTCTAGGCGTTGTTGTGTTACCACAGGTTTTAGAAGAGGATCTTTGAAAACATGCAAATTCATTGGCAGCCCCATTCCGGGCCGCAAACTCAAGCTTTAACGAGGCCAGAGTTTGAAGTCTTGTACGGTGGAGCCAGAGGAGGCGGCAAGACTGATGCGGGTTTTGCTTGGTTGATGAGGCATATCGATAACCCACGTTATCGTTTTCTAGTGATTAGGAGGAATGCCGAGGACTTAAGCGACTGGCTCGATAGAGCTAAAAGCTTTTACGCCCCGGCTAGGGCAGTAATTACAGGGCGACCAGCAACAATCCGTTTCCCAAGCGGAGCAATGGGAAGAGTCGGACACCTTAAAGACGAGAACGCCTTTGATCACTATCAAGGGCATGAATATCAGAGAATTCTAATCGAGGAATTAACGCAAATTCCAAGAGAAGAAAGATACCTGAAATTGATTTCATCCTGCCGGTCAACAGTTGATGGAATTAAGTCCCAAGTGTTCTGCACGACAAACCCAGGTGGTCCAGGTCATCTATGGGTCAAACAAAGATTTCGAGTCAGCCAAGGTTCCGGAGTAAGGCACATCGATCCGATCTCAAGAAAAACCAGGGTATTTATCAGCGCAAGACTGACTGATAATCCAACGCTAATGGCCAAGGATCCTGAATATGAGGCTTACCTAAGGTCATTGCCGGAGAAGACGCGAAAAGCTTGGCTAGAAGGCTCCTGGGACGTTTTTGAGGGTCAATTTTTCGATAGCTTTGACACTAACCTTCACGTTTGCCAGCCGTTTGAGATCCCTAAGGATTGGGCCCGATACATTGGGCTTGATTATGGATATACGGCTCCTAGTGCAGTTGGGTGGTTCGCTGTGAGTCCTGAAGGGATAACGTATCAATATCGAGAACTTTATCGGACGGGGTTGACATTCGAATCTCTCAAGCAGGAGATTTTAAAGTTAAGCAAAGGGGAAAAAATCGAGTTGGCGATGGTTGACCCTGCTTTGAGGGCTAAAGGTCAAGGAACGGGGATTGTAGGGCTTGAGGAGCTTAATAAAGACCAGTCACAGATTAGTTTTATCCCTGCGGATAACGATCGAATCAATGGGTGGGGAAGATTAAGAGAATATTACCGGCCTCGAAAAGATTCAGAGGGAAATGAATATGCATGGCTTAAGATTTTTAGCACTTGCAGGGAAACGATTAGATCTGTCCCCGAGCTTGTGCATGACCCCCATAGGGTTGAGGATTTAGATACTGATGGTGATGATCATTGCGCGGATATGCAAAGGTATTTTGTTATGGGTAGGCCGATGCCGGCAGATCCTAAAGATACTTTCCTGCAAGAGGCAAGGACGATGAATCATCACTCTTACCAGTATCAGTTGAGAAAAAGGGTTATGAATGGGGAAGATGTTTACGAGGATTTTGAGTTTTTCGAGGAAGAAGAGGAAGACAATTCATATTAAGAAAAGGGATTAGATTATGGCTTTATCTATAGCAAGTGGGTCTTTAAAATATAATTCAGCTGGGAGTCGATTAGGCAGGACTTTCAAAATTAACTTTGACTCATCTTATGTTTCCGGCGGAGAAAGATTAACAGCGTCATCAGTGGGGCTCACCTCATTTGAAAGCGTTATTATCGCCGGGGTTTCAGGGGGCTACTTATTCGAGCCTGTTATTAGCTCAACCGGCGAATATGCTTTGATCAAGGTAATTACAGGAGGCGGAAGCGGTGGAAGCGAGGTTGTCGTTTATTCGGGCGCTGATATTAAAGGGTCAGCGAATACGAATTCAGAGAATGTGGATGCTGCTGCCAATCCTACAAATGGAGCTTTATTAAAAGCTCTGGATACTTTCACGAACTATGCCGGCACTATCGTCCCGACAATAAATCCTGATCGTTCAAGAAATATTGCGATTGTTATTGATAATGACTCTGGTGGTCCTTTGGACCTTTTTGAGGGAGTGACGACTTTTACCGTTACAGGGACATATCGTGGGGCTGCACAGGTTGAGCAAATTACTTTTACTTCTACAGCCGGGAACAAGACAATTGCGAATACCCAATTTCGTTACAAATACGGGGTGAAGCCTTTTACGACTGTTACAAGCGTGACCTATGACAATGCGCCGGCAGGGGGGCTTAAAGCTTCTCTTGGCATTGGTTCATTGATTGGCTTGCCGAGTCTTTTAAAAACTCCAGCCGAGGCAGATGTTACAAACATTACTAAAAATGGGGCTTTTGTCCCTGTCGCCGGGCTGGTTAGTACAACAAATAACACCGTCAATTTAGATACTTTATCGGACGGTGATGATTTCGAAATCACTTACAACACTGCGAGCGGTGGAGAAGTCGCAAACGGAACTGATTTAAGCACATTAACAAACGTACCTGTCGAAGCGTACGGATATTAAAAAGGAGAAACAAAAATGGCTCTTATTGTAAATGAAGAGGTTTTTATTAGAGGTGGCGGACATTCGCCGGCTGATTGTGTTTTATACGGGACATTTGCTGGGACTGATATTGGAGACAGCCAAATTGAAATTATCCCCGGAGCAACAACAAACGACACCGTCGCGGAAGGCTCTTCTTCGATGACAAAGCTTCGTGGAATTACCTTTACCTATATTGCGGGGGCAAATGCTACGGAGCAATATCCTAAAGCTGTTAAAAGTTTTGATGTTGTTAACCAGCGCGAAAAATACACCGTCGATTTTATTGCTCAAACACGTTGGGCGTATAAACTTGAAGGTGTAGATAACGGACAGGCGCCTAGTGTTTAATAATAAATTAATCAAACATTTAAAAGATTCCCTCGAATATGAGCGAAAAAGAAACAGTGAGCTTATGGGAATTTTAAGTAATGTTGAAACATATTTTGGAGAAGCGCTTCAACCTAGGAGCGCTTCTTATCCATCTCTTGATGAAGATGGATGGTTGGAAACGTATGATGATTTAGGTCAACGCGTTTTAATTAAACCGAACTGATATGAAAGAACTCTATAGCGAAAATCCTTTGAAAGCTTTTGGCGCCTGCCAAGAGCTCTTTACTGACTATCAGGCTTACATGAAATCATGGTCACTGATTGCTCGTCGTTCTGTGGCTTTCGCTAATGGAGATCAAAACCCCTCCACCTATGGAGCGTCCTCGATCATCGTTAATAATCAACCTGTGACAAATTACAAATTTGAACAGGAGTTTTTAGGTTATCAAACGAATGAAATTGAGCCTATTGTTCGCACGCTGCAATCTTATATGACTCGTTCGCGGCCTTCTGTGGTTGCTGAAAATGATGGGAATGATGAATCTGCAAAGGCTATCGCAAAGGTTTCTGAGGATGTTCTTAATGCTAAATATGAGCTGGATAATGAATTCTTAAGGTCAAGAGAGGCTTCGTTTTGGCTTCTGACTATTGGTAACGTTTTTGGAAAAGATTATTGGGATTATAATAGCGGGACCTATGTCAATAAGTTTAACGAAATGACCGGCCAGTGGGAGCAGAGCAATGAAACTACGGGAAATAATTCCGTTGGTATTTTGACGCCTTTCCATATGATCCTTGATCATTCTGTTTTGGATTTCGAAAAACAGCCTTATGTTGGCGACCAATATGTTGTCGATGTGGATTGGGCAAGGCAGGCTTTTGATATTGATCTTCCGGGATATACCGGAAAAGCTTCTAAGATAGCTGAGAGTGATACGATGACCGATGTCATGATGACTCTTGAAGGGATGAAATTTAATGTTCCCTATCTTTCCAGAAATTCAAGGGATACTTCGGCGGCTAGAAACAAGACGTTGATTAAAGAACTATTTGTTCGTCCTAATAAGGATTTCCCAAAGGGAAGGATGATCATTTTTGCAGGCGATGAAATTGTTTATATTTCAGACGCAGAGACCGGAAGTCCTTATTTTATGCCGTTTGAAAGAACCATGTGGCATCCTTATACTTTCATGAAGTTTGAAGAGTATGTTGGAAGGTTTTTAGGCAAGTCTTTGGTTGAGCAATTGGTGCCGATTCAGATGCGAATTAATGAAATCAATAAGACGATTTTATTAAACGCAAACACAATCGCTAAGCCAAACATCTTTTACCCTGAAAAATCGATAAAAACGGGTGTATGGGATGGCTCTGGATCAAAGATGATTCCTTATAAGCCTGGTATCGGTGCCCCTATGCCATTTAATGGGATTCCTTTGCCTGAGCAGTTCTTTAAAGAAAAACAGCTTTTAATTGATCAGATGGTTAGAATTGCAGGAACTAATTTTGTTATGCAAGGGCAGACTCCTACAGGTGTGACCGCTGCGGCTGCAATTCAAATGCTTTTGGAGAATTCAAATACTCAATACAGTGATTTAATGGGATCGTGGGAGTATTTTCATCAACAAAGATTTCAGAAGAAATTACGTCTATTGCATCGGTTCATGAGATATCCTGATCCTGCATTGCGAAAGAAGCTTTCGTTAATGTCTCAAGATTCTTTTCGATATCAAAAAGAGGATTTTATCGGGGCAGAGGACCTTTCTGATGGGTTGAATATTGAAATCGAGCGCGGTTCGATGATTCCTAAAAACGAGTCAGTGAAAAAGAAATCCTATATTGATTTAATTCAAACGGGAATTTTGGGACCAGGTTTAGTTGAGGATTCTCCACGTGGTCAGAAGATGAGAGATGATCTTGTTAAGAAACTAGATTTAGAGCCTTTAGAAAACGAGCAGAGCGTGGAGCTTAAAAAAGCGCTTTGGGAAAATGGAAACATGGCTATGGGGCAACCTATGCCTATTTCGGAATTAGATGAGCATGGGCTTCATATTTCTGCGCATAAACTTCAAGCCCAAGATCCGAATTTTATTGAGAGTAAACCTCCTGAAATAATCGAGTTAATGAAGCAACATATTGCCGAGCATCAACAACAGCTAGATTTACAGATGGAGCAGCAACAACAAGCCCAAATGGAACAACAAATGATGATGGCACAGCAAGGGGGGCAGCCGCAAGCTGCATAGAAAAGTTTTTCGGATGATCCACGATACGGGTCAATCGGGGTTTCCCACGATACGGGATGTTTCGTCATACAAGACGCTAAAATAAAGAGGATATATGCAAAAACAAATTCAAAATTCGGTCCAAAATGAAGGCCAAGGCGGTTCCTTAGGGAACGAAAGCGTTTCGCCAGCGCAAGATATTGCTAATTCTTACGATAGTCAGGATAGTGATTACCTTGAATCTCAATCAAATTCGGAAACGGAGGATGGTGAGGAAGAGGTTAAGCCTATCCAGAAAAACCAGCGATGGGAAAAATTGCTTAAAGAGCGAAAACAGCTCAGAGAGCAATTAAAATCATTGCAGGAAAAAAGTCAGCAATATGAAAGCGATGATTTTCAGAAAGCGGCAATGGTGCGCGATCTTTTGGCTCAGCGCCCAGAATATGCGGCTCTTTTGTATCATCTCTTTAGTGGTCGTGACCCTCATGAGGTTGTAGCGGAGCTATTTCAGAAAGATAAACAATCCGAAATGACTCAACGTCCATCTGAAGAGGATTACGATGAAAAAACGGCCTCTTATTTTAAAGAGATCGAAGAGTTGAAACGTTGGAAAGAAACTCAAGAGAGTGAACGCCAAGCGTTCATGAAAGAACAGGTTCAGAATTATCAACGGGATCTTGATGTCGAATATGAAAAAAGATTGCTGGAGGATGGTTATTTAGATGAAAATGGCCAGCCTGTTGATGATAAATTTGTTAGTCTGATTGATAGTGCGACGAAAGCAATTCTTCAGTCTAGCGCAAAAAATCCAGACATCCCAACGATACAAGAATTTGATCAAGCATATTCCACAATGAAACAGTGCATTAAATACATGGAAGAGAAAATAAGAAGGGATATGTCAAAGAAGTCCGTGACGGATGTGCCTCCTTTGAGTGGGACTTCTAGTGGTCAAATGCCTATAGGAAAAGGGAAAATGACGGATCATGATAGAATCATGGACGTTGCAAACTCTTTTTTTAGCTAGAACCTGACATAGTCTTCTTTTTTTTGATTCATAAGATCAATTGAGAAAGGCTATTTATGGCGAATACAAATTTAACTAATCTAGCTGGTGCATTGAAGCGGAATTATAATGACGGTTCCGATATTATGACCAACCAGCAGAATCTTTATGCTCCATTTTGGAATAAAATTAAAACCTCATCCTTAAAACCATCCGGTGATGGTATTTATAACTCGGTTGTCATGGAAGGTAACGAGCGTGGTGGTGCAATATTTGAAAACCAAGCGTTCTTTGAGCCTGATTCTGTAAAACCTGTTCAGCCGAGGATTAAGTCAAAGACTGTTCAATGGAATTTTGAAATTACCGGGAAGGCAATTCGGCTTTCTGCTTCTGACAAAGTTGCATTTGGACGAGCCGTTGATGAACAGCAAAAAGATAACATGAAAAGAATGCTGATGGATTTAAACCGTCAGGCGAATGGTACGGGTACAGGACAAATCTCTCTGGCGAATGGTGCGGGTGTAGGTTCCACGCAATTGATAGTTGACGACCCATTCCCATTCCGCGTTGGAATGCGAATCGATGTGTGGACAGCGATCAATGGTGTTAAAGAGGTCTCTGGTGTTCGTATTAATAACGTTAACTACGAAACCTCAACTCTGACCTTGGCCGCAGCTCAAAACTGGTCGGATAATTCTATTATTGTTAAAGAATTAATCTTGGACGGTGTCAGCCCTGGAAACTTTAAAGAGTTGAATGGGACGCAAGCAATTGCAGACACCAACGTCTTTTCTACGATTTTTGAAGGCATTGACGTCACTCAATATCCCATTTGGCAAGGAAATGTTGTTGATGGTGGTGGCGCTCCAGTGTCTCAAGATCTCTTACTTAAAACTAACAATCGCATTGCAGTTACTGGGGGAAGCACTCCGGACATTCTTAAGTCAAACTACGGACAGGCCAGAAACTACCAAGCTCAAGAATTGCCTAAAACTCGATATGAGCCAGGAGAAATCAAAGGCGGTGTTGTGGTCCTGAAATGGCAAAACATGGAATGGATCGTTGACTGGACGTATCCTATCGGTGAAGTTGCCATGTTGAGCTCTCAAAATATTGAGAAGTTTCAAACTCGTGATATGCACTTGGCGGATGAAACTGGAAACACGCTCTATCAAATCCCAGGCTATGACAATATCGGCGGATATTACATTTACGAAGGCGATATTGGCACGTGGAAGCGTAACGCTCATGGTCGATTAACCAACTTATTAGAGCCTCTATTCTAATTAATTGGATGCCTGGGCAAGTCTCAGGCATCCATTTTATAAATTTATGGAATTAAATTCTAACTTTCATGATCGGGCTGGGAACTTAATAGGCGAGACTTATTCTCTTATTTTGCAAGATCCATTTTTTGAAAATAAACTCAGAAATTTCGATCCTAATTTAAGACTTACCTTCGATCAAATTCAAAAAAAATGGGTTGTTTTGGAAGCTGCTCCAGATGGCAGCGGATGGAACGTAATTCTTGCTTGCGAGGATGAGGATGGAAATCCGAAGGCTCCTGGCGAATGGGTATTAAATCGCCTGTATGTTTATCGACAGAGATATGAAGCAAAAAGGGAAATGGGGATTGATGAATGGTTTAAGCGTTTAAAGTCGGATTTGGACGCTTATGTAGAAAAAAAAGAACAACAAATTTCCGACGATCATCAAGCAATGCTCAGAGAGGACGTTGTGCAATGGAGGAAAGCCGCCAAGGAATTAGAAGGGCTTCCCGTTTCAGATGCCACCGCAGGATATAGAAAGGTCAGTTATGAAAAAAATGATGAATGTAACTCTTGAAACTTATAAAACCCAATGTGACAGTTATCCTTTTATCTTTCCCAAGATGGGAACTTATAAAGAAGTAAAAGATGAAGTTACGGGAGAGATTGTTGAGAAAATCCCCCTAAATATTGTTGAGGTTCCTGACAGATTAGCCCCTTTGCTTTATGAACAAATGAAAAGCAAAGGCGTCTTTATTATCCCGGATAATCCTGAAGAATTTGAAGAAGCAAAACGCCAAGCCATGATTAATTATCTTAATGGACGGCTCAAGACGCGCATTTCTAACCATCTTATGCAAAAGGATGAGTATGAGCGAAAAGGCTCAACGTTTCAATTTACAGAGACTTTTAATGAGGCTTTGCGCTGGGATAAAGAAATAAGACACGTCCTGAATCAACAAAAGCCTATGCGTGAAAGCGGAAGTTTTCTTGATCATTTTAATGCCGAGCCTCTTCCTGAAATCAGAGAAGTTAAAGATGAAACTAAAGCTTCCGAATTTGAGGACTTTGCAAAATCTAAATATCCTCCAAGACGCATGCGCTCTGTAAAATCAGCATCAGAATTAGAGGGAGCAAATGTCTGATTTAGGAACATTGGTTACACAAGTTCGAATGAATCTTCAGGCTACTAACAGCCTCGGCGAAGATCTGTTGTATAACACTGAGTACATTAAATTATTTATCAGTGAGGCTTATAAGCATTACTCAATGAGAATGCTTAATGAGGGCGAAGGATATTTTGAGACCTCTGTGAATTTGGCTATAACCGCCGGAGTTGCTGAAATTGATATTTCAGGACTTCTTCCTAAGTTTAAATCGGTGAGCGTATTATATAAACGGAGAACAATGGATTTATATCCATTGAAGAGGAATGAAAAGCGTTATCAGCCGATTTATAATAATGGGGTTGGGGCATTCGACGCTTATTTGCCGGACTATAATCTTAGAAATCTAAATATAGTATTATTACCTACGCCAGTTGTTAACGAGCCGGCTGGTCCGAATTCAGGATTAAAATTAGATTATAACTATATACCGATTTTCCCTGGAGCTGATGAAGGTAACGAATTCGAATTTGATCCGGTATTCCCAATAATATTTGAACCGATGATCGTATTATACGCAACAATAGCGATTTTAGAAACAAAGGACGCTATGGGTGGAGTTTCGGACATTCAAAGTTTTAGAAGTCGATTAGAGATTTGGGAACAGCATTTTTCGGAATCGATGGCAAGATCGGATAGTGCGGAAAACGTGCCTTACCAAGGGTTAAGTTATTCATTTTATTATTAGGAGATTTTTATGGCTGGTCAAGCGGTGCATGTTATTAATCAGATAACCGATGATGATAGATTGGTTAACGGGTCGGTAACTTTAGATGGAACTAATCAACAATTGGGAGATGCTTATTGCTATGATCTTATCGTGCAATCTCCTCCTTCAAATGCTGCAAATGTAGAGTTAGGGGGAGAAAATCTAGTCGCCGGAACAAATGGAATTGTTTTGCAGCCTGGTGATTCAATCCCAATAAGCGCACAAAATATTTCTCAAGTCTATGTGAATGGCAGCGCGGGCGAAATTGTCACCTTTATGTATTTTACTTATAGAAAGGCGGCGCAATAATGACATTAGGACCGATTTTAAAAAAAGGAGGCGGTGGTGGCATGGGTGATGTTACTGGCGCTTCGAATATCGGCGGTGGTACGTTTGAAAATTTTAAACAAAAAAATGGAACTATTCTCGAATTCAAAACTTTTGAAAATGGGACAAATGGGCTAGAAATAAGTGAGCTTGCTGATGTCTTCACCTTCGATCTTCAGCAAGATTTGAAGGATACGGCTTCACCAACCTTCAACGGATTAACTCTTTCAACTTTTGCCCCAGGATCAGTTTTATTTGCAGAAAACGCCGGTGTTATTTCTCAAGATCCTCTGTTTATTTGGGATTTCACAAATCATGCCTTGGGGATAGGGGTTTCGGTCCCTACTGCCCCATTGGATGTGGCTTACACAAGTGTCACGACAAATACCGTAGTTTCTATGGGGAGATTCAACCGTCTTACTTCTGGAATCCCTGGCGTGGGGATTGGTGTGGGTGTTGAGTTCCAATGCCAGACAAGCGGAATATTTGACCCGGTCATTGGGAATATAGATTTTGTTTCAACGGACCTTACTGCAGGTTCTGAAGATTTCGATTTTATCTTACGGCAAATTCGAAATGGATCTATGGTTGACAATCTTAAGATTACTTCGAGAGGAGAGATCTTACCTAGAAATATTCACAATAATGGTGGAACTGGGAATGCTAGTAATCAAGCTATTGCATCAGGAACCTATACTCCAACTTTATTTAATGTAACTAATGTTGCGGCCTCAACCGTTGGTAATTGGACATGGAGCAGAGTAGGAAACTCAGTGGAATTTTCCGGAAGATTAACCATTGATCCAACAGCGGCTTCAATTAAAACAGAACTAGGTTTTTCATTACCTATCGCATCAACTTTCACTTTGTTTACCCAAGCAGGAGGGGTGGCAAATTCATTGGAATCTGCGGGCCTTTGCGGAGGTATCCGAGCCGATATTGTAAATAACAGAGGCCATTTAGAGTATATTAACACAGCTGACACAGCTAATCGAGTGTGGTCGATAAAAGGTCAATATGAAGTAAGGTAGGGATAGAATGTTTATAAAATTAAAAGATGGATCCCATATTAATGCAACTAAAATCATGAGTATTCATTCAGATCAGAATGATTATCGTATTAGGATGTTGAGCGGAGAAGATATCCTCTTAGATGCCTCTCAATTTCAGTGGGTTTGCAAAATATGCGGGTTTTTAATCCAATTAAAAAACGGTGTGATAATTAACACCTTAGCCATTGTTGCTATTCAACCTAGGAATAGAATTCTAGTTCTGACTTTAGATAATGGATCCACTTTTGATCTTGTTGATGAAGAAGCATTTGCGCTTATGGGTGAATGTCAATGCATGAATTTAGAACAAAGGATTTTATTTTTGCAGGGGAAGAATGTTCCTTGTGATGATTATAAAAAATTGTGAGTGATTAAATGGGTATCCCACTAGAAACAGTCCCATATTATGACAATAGTGGGGGTGTGGACCTAAAATCTTCCGCAACAAAAGT
>MWBQ01000017.1:5000-23661 GCA_002069605.1 Candidatus Atribacteria bacterium ADurb.Bin276 | reverse complement strand
AAAGGTCTCCGTTTTGCCATCCGTGAAGGTGGTCGTACCGTCGGAGCCGGAGTAGTAACCGATATTATCGGGTAATTCATTTGCCTGTATTTGGGAAATTCCTTTACTGGGAGGCATGAAAGTGGCACAAAAAATAAGAATAAAATTGAAAGCCTATGACCATAAAATATTAGATCAATCAGCTTTACGGATAGTTCAGACAGCGGAAAAGACTGGAGCATTCGTTTCTGGCCCGGTTCCGTTGCCGACTGATATTGTTAAATACACGGTTTTGCGCTCTTCTCATGTAGATAAAAAATCTCGAGAACAATTTGAACAAAGAACCCATAAAAGGCTGATTGATATATTAGAACCGAATCCAAAGACCGTTGATGCATTGATGCATCTTGATTTACCGGCTGGGGTTGACATTGAAATCAAACTGTAGAAACGGTGGAAACGGAAGGAGAGAAATAGAATGCCACTAATAGAGTATGGCATGATTGGAGAAAAAGTAGGTATGAGCCGGATCTTTTCCGATAAGGGCGAATCTATACCGGTTACGGTAATTAAATGTGGCCCCTGTTATATCGTCCAAAAAAAGGAAAAGGATACTGATAATTACGAAGCAGTACAAATCGGATATGGAGAAACCAAGGAAAAGAAAGTAAACAAACCAATCAGAGGTCACCTAAAGAAGGCTGGAATTGAACCTCTAAGAAAATTGGTTGAATTTCGGGTAAAAGATTTGTCGGCGTTTCAAGTTGGCCAGGTTCTTAAAGTATCAGGATTTAAAGTTGGAGACACCATCGATATCGTTGGGAAATCGAAGGGAAAAGGATTTGCTGGAGTAATGAAACGCCATGGTTATCGGGGAGGGAAAGCCTCTCATGGCTCTATGCATCGCCGAGCTCCAGGTTCAATTGGAGGAACCGATGCCGGGAGAGTTTGGAAAGGGAAAGGTCTCCCCGGAAGAATGGGTGGAGAGAGAGTGACGATGAAAAATTTAACCGTGGTGCAAATCAATGATGAACGAGATTTATTAGTGGTGAAAGGTGCAATACCTGGTGCACCCGGTCAAACCGTACTTGTGCGGAAGAATGCCGTTTAGGAGGAAAGAAATGGAACTTGAGGTAAAGAATAGAGAAGGGAACAAGGTTGGTACCCTTAATATAGAAGATACTCTCTTTCAAAGAGAAATAAACACCCATCTCATTTTTCTCTCGGTTAAGGGATATCTTGATAACCAACGGCAGGGAAACGCTAAAACCAAAACCCGTAGCGAGGTTCGTGGTGGTGGGAAAAAACCCTGGCGGCAAAAAGGTACCGGACGAGCCCGGCACGGAAGTAACCGGTCTCCGATTTGGCGTCATGGAGGAATTGTGTTTGGACCCCAACCCAGATCGTTTAGTCATCCTCTACCAAAAAATGAAAAGAGGTTGGCTTTAATTAATGCCATAACAGATAAATTGAATAATAATGCTGTCATGGTTATTGATCAGCTCAATATTGATAGACCGAAAACCAAAGATGCTGTTGAACTTCTTAATCGGTTGAATGTTCAAGGTAATGTTTTAATAGTCGTTTCAGAGAAAAACCCTAATGTCCTCCGGGCTTTTGCGAATTTGCCTTTGGTGAAATTGTTAAGTCGCAATGAGCTCAATACTTATAGTATTGTTAAAAGTGATATGGTGGTTTTTGAAAAGGATGTTTTGGTTGGAATTCAGGAGGTGTACGGGGCATGACTCAAGATCGAGAGATATTGATTCATCCGATTGTTACTGAAAAAGCTGTTGACCAGCAAAAAACCAATAAGTATGTGTTTCGGGTTGATCCCCGGGCAACCAAAAATGACATCAAGAATGCCGTTCATAATTTGTTTGGAGTTACAGTATTACAGGTCAACACCATGAATGTAAAGGGAAAAGTGAAACGTATGGGACGTTTTGAGGGATATACTCGTTCATGGAAAAAAGCGATTGTTTATGTCAAACCTGGCGAGAAAATAAAAGCCTTTGATATCGGATAATTCTAAAGGAGATTATTACTATGTCAAATATTAAGGCATACAAGCCGACAACGAACCCCCGACGCCACATGACCGGGCATACTTTCGAGGAAGTTACTCCAGGGGGACCAGAAAAATCGCTTCTTGTTTCTCATCGGCGTAAAGCCGGAAGAGATAGTTCGGGAAGAATTACGGTGCGTCATCAGGGTGGTGGTCACAAACGGAAATACCGTATCATCGATTTTAAACGGGATAAATTCGATATCCCAGCTAAAGTTTCCAGAATTGAATATGATCCCAACCGATCAGCACGGATAGCTCTCTTGGTCTATGCGGATGGAGAGAAACGATACATAATTGCTCCTTTGGGTTTGAAAGTTGGTGATACCGTGTTATCCAGCCCAAAAGCGGAAATTCAACCTGGCAATGCTCTCCCGTTAAGGAGTATACCGGTTGGAACTATTATTCATAACATTGAAATGAAACAGGGAAAGGGAGCTCAATTAGCCAGAGCTGCTGGCTCCTATGGGCAACTTATGGCAAAAGAAGGAACCTATACTCAGATTCGGTTATCTTCTGGTGAAGTTCGGCTTATTCATATTGATTGTCTCGCCACCGTAGGCCAAGTGGGGAATCTTGATCACGAAAACATCACGGTTGGGAAGGCTGGTCGAAAACGTTGGATGGGTATTCGACCCACAGTTCGTGGTAATGCTATGAACCCGATTGACCATCCCCACGGAGGTGGAGAAAATAAAGCTCATTGTGGGCGGCAACCAGTAACGCCTTGGGGACAGTATACGAAAGGGTATAAAACCCGCAAGAATAAAAATACCGATAAATGGATTGTGAAGAGAAGAAAATAATGGGAGGAGGAATTCCTTTTGGTACGATCATCGAAAAAGGGTCCATATGTTGATTTAAAATTACGTTCGCGTATTGAAGAGATGAATAAAAAAGGTGAAAAGAAAGTACTGAAAACTTGGTCGCGTGCCAGTATGATTATACCGGACATGATCGGGCATACTATTGCAGTTCACAATGGAAAAAAGCATATTCCGGTTTATATCACTGAGCAAATGGTAGGGCATAAATTGGGCGAGTTTGCGCCAACCCGAACCTTTAAAGGCCACGGAAATCCTACCGAGCGATCAACGGCGCTCAGATAAGAGGGAGGATAACATAGATGGAAGCGAGAGCGACCGCAAAATATATCAAAATATCACCACGGAAAGCTCGACAAGTTGTTGATATCATCCGTGGGAAAAAAGCCGATGAAGCTTTATCTTTGCTTCAATTTGTTCCCAAAAAAGCTTCCCGACTGGTTTATAAAGTGCTTAAGTCGGCAGTTGCCAATGCAGAAAACAACCTTAACTTAAATACCGATAGTTTGGTGGTTTCAAAGGCCTTTGTAAATCAAGGTCCAACCATGAAAAGAATTCGAGCTCGAGCAATGGGAAGAGCAAATGTTATTCGAAAAAGGACTTCTCATATTACCATTGCAGTATCAGATATGGAGGAGGGAAGCTAATTGGGACAGAAAGTTAATCCGATAGGACTTAGGTTAGGAATTATTCGAGGATGGCAATCTCGCTGGTATGCAGATAAAAAATATCGAGAATATTTAGCAGAAGATCTTCGAATTCGACAGTTTGTTAGAGAGAAGTTGCAAAGAGCCGGTGTTTCAGCAGTTGAAGTAGAAAGACTTGCCAACCAGGTTAAGGTAATTATAAAAACTTCACGGCCAGGAATTGTAATTGGACGAAAAGGATCTGAAGTTGAAAGTCTTCGTCAATCGATTCAAAAATTGGTTGATAATCCAAATGTTCAAATTACTGTTGATGAGATTAAGGTTCCAGAAATTGATGCTTACTTGGTTGCTGAAAATGTTGCTTTTCAAATTGAAAGAAGGGTTTCCTATCGACGAGCAATGAAACAAGCCATTACTCGTGCTCTTCGATCAGGTGCTATTGGAATAAAAATTTCCTGTTCAGGAAGACTCTCCGGAGCAGAAATTGCACGAGAAGAATGGTATCGTGAGGGTCGATTACCCTTGCAAACTCTTCGGGCTGATATAGATTTTGGATTTACCGAAGCGAACACCACCTATGGCAAAATCGGAGTGAAAGTGTGGATTTTTAAGGGTGAAGTGATTAAAACCGGTGAGGTTCTGGAAGGAGTATCCAGTACCAAGGTTGATAATCGTAAGGAGGAGACTGAAGCATATGTTGATTCCGAAGAGAGTTAAATATAGAAAACAAAACCGTGGAAGGATGAGTGGTGTTGAAACCCGCGGTGCAACCGTAGATTTTGGCGAATTCGGTTTACAAGCATTAGAACCACAATGGATAACGAATCCTCAAATCGAAGCAGCTCGAATCGCCATTTCTCGGCATCTTAAAAAGGGAAAGATCTGGATTCGGATTTTTCCAGATAAACCTTTTACCAAAAAACCGACTGAAACTCGTCAAGGAAAAGGTAAGGGACCAGTTGAGGGATGGGTAGCGGTGGTCAAACCCGGACGCGTTCTTTTTGAAGTATCAGGTGTTGACCGGGAAATTGCCTATGAGGCACTTCACCTGGCTGCTCAGAAGTTGCCCATTAAAACAAGAATAGTTGAGAGAAAAGCAGAATAGAGGTGTTGTTAATGAAAGCTTCGGAAATCCGCAACATGACTGGGGATGAGCTTAATAAAAAGTTGAGTGACCTGCGAACCGAGCTTTTTAATTTACGATTTCAAGCGATAACAGGACAATTGGGGAATCCTCGAAGGATTCACATGGTTAAAAAAGATATTGCCCGGATCAAAACCATTGTCAATGAACGTGAAATGTTTGGAAAGACGCAGGAGGTCAAATCAAATGGCTGACCGAAAAAGATTCACAGGTGAAATTATAAGCAATAAAATGGATAAAACTGTACTGGTTCGAGTAATACGGATTAGCGAACATCCTTTTTATAAGAAAAAAATGAAAAAATCCAAAAAGTATAAAGCCCACGACGAAGCCGGTATTTGTGATGTAGGAGATCGGGTCATAATCGAAGAAACCAGGCCTCTCAGTAAAACGGTTCGGTGGAGAGTAGTGGATGTAACTTTAAAGGCGAAAATAAAGGGAGGAGAGGACATTGATTCAATCGAGAACAATGCTTGAAGTTGCCGATAATACCGGTGCCAAAAAGATAATGTGCATCCGGGTTATGGGTGGCTCTAGACGTCGATACGCATCGGTTGGAGATATAATCATAGCTGCTGTTAAAGAGGCAGAGCCACGATCAAATGTGAAAAAAGGTGAAGTAGTCAGAGCGGTAGTGGTGAGAACTCGTAAAGAAATCGGTCGGGTGGATGGAACCTATATCCGCTTTGATGATAATGCTGCAGTCCTCATTACACCGGCGAATGTCCCACGAGGGACTCGCATATTCGGACCAGTTGGGCGAGAACTGCGTGAGAAACAATTTATGAGAATCGTCTCCCTCGCTCCAGAAGTTGTATAAGGGATGTGAAGATGATGATAAAGAAGGAAAATTTAAAAGTACCGATAAAAAAGGGCGATACGGTGGAAGTGGTTCACGGTAAGGACAAAGGAAAAAGAGGAAAAGTTCTGACCGTTCTTCGTACCGATCAAAAAGCAGTTGTAGAGGGCATCAATTTAGTAAAAAAACATACCCGGGCAACCCAAGAGAATCCTCAAGGGGGTATTATCACCAAAGAAAATCCAATGAGGATATCCAATTTGCGTTTAGTGTGCAGCCGGTGCAATCAGTTGACCAAAATAAAAAGATCAACTGTTTCTGATTCCGAGTACCGGGTACGAATCTGCAAAAAATGCAGTGAAATTATTGACAAGGTATAAGGAGGATTTTGGGAGTGTCAGTTACCAAGGAAAAATACGTTAATGAAGTCATACCGGTCCTTATGAAGCGGTTTGGGTATGGAAACGTAATGGAAATACCAAAAATGATCAAGATAGTAATTAATGAAGGAATAGGAGATGCTACTCAAAACCAACATTTCCTTGATCTCGCTGTTGATGAATTGACTGCCATAACCGGACAAAGGCCGGTTATTACCCGAGCGAAAAAATCGATTTCTAACTTTAAATTGCGAAAAGGAAATCCAATTGGATGTAAGGTTACCCTTCGGGGTCAACGGATGTTTGAGTTTTTGGACCGTTTCCTCAATATCTCAATTGCAAGAATAAGAGACTTTCGAGGATTTCCTGATGGGTGTTTTGACGGTAGGGGGAGTTGTACTATTGGGATTCGAGAACAACTCATTTTTCCCGAAATAAATTATGATAAAGTTGAAAGAGTGAGAGGTATGAATATTACTTTTGTTACAACTGCCAAAACCGATGAAGAAGCCAAAGCACTTCTTGAAGTTTTGGGATTACCTTTTCGAAAGTAAAGGAGGAAAACTGAATGGCTCGAAAGGCCAAAATTGTTCGAAACCAACAACAATTAAAATATAAAAATCGATACCGAAATCGTTGCGCCTTGTGTGGCCGGTCCCGAGGATATTTACGGGATTTTGGCATGTGTCGAATCTGTTTCCGGTCCCTGGCTAATAAGGGAGAAATACCCGGTGTTACCAAATCGAGTTGGTAGGAAGGAATAAATAAAATGGCACATACTGATCCTATTGCTGATATGCTTACCCGTATACGGAATTCTCTAAAGGCGCGAGAAAATTCTGTGGTGATACCTTATTCGAAGCTAAAAGGAGAATTAGCCCGCATTTTAAAAGAAGAAGGATATATACAAAACTATAAAATAGTAGCTCGTGAGAATAAGTCAAGTGATATGATAATTGATCTGAAATATGGAATGAAAAAAGAGCGAATTATCAATGGTTTAAAAAGAATCAGTAAACCAGGTTTACGGATTTATGCAGGAAAAGATGAAATACCCGTTCTCTTGGGTGGGATGGGAACGGTAATCGTATCGACCTCACAGGGAATTATGACTGGAAAAACCGCAAAAAAATCAGGAGTTGGCGGAGAGGTCATCTGTTATATATGGTAGAAAGGGGATCCATGATATGTCACGCATAGGAAAAAAAGCGATCGTTGTTCCTTCGGGAGTCAATATTGAGATCGACGGTCTATCCGTTCGGGTGAAGGGTCCCAAGGGATTATTAGAGAGACAATTTCATCCACGCATGAAAATAGTTAAAGAGGTGAATGAGATTAAAGTGGTTCCACAAGGAGAGACGAAGCTTGATAAGTCTCTTCACGGACTAACTCGAACTCTGATTGCTAACATGGTTCATGGGGTTAGTGATGGTTTTGAAAAATCATTGGAACTGGTCGGAGTTGGCTATAAGGCTCAGAAAAAAGGAGACACTTTGGTTATGAACCTCGGATTCAGTCATCCGGTGGAGATTGTTCCTCCCAGCGGAATTTCGTTTGATGTTGAAGGACAAATAATCAAAGTGAAAGGCGCCAATAAGGAACAAGTTGGGCAGGTAGCAGCTGACATTCGAAAAATTAGAAAGCCTGAACCCTATAAAGGAACAGGAATTAAGTATATTAATGAATTTGTCCGAAGAAAACAGGGGAAGACCACGGCGAAGTAAGGAGGACCGAACATGCCTTTGATAGATAAAAAACAAAAAAGAGTTTACCGACATAAACGAGTACGTTCAAAAGTGAAAGGAACCGCCGAACGTCCCCGACTCTGTATTTACCGGAGTTTAAGTCATATTTACGGTCAAATTATTGATGATGATAAGGGAGAAACCTTGGCGGCTTTTTCAACCCTTTCAGCACCGATGAAGACTGTCTCTGGAACCAAAACCGAGAAAGCTCGGGAAGTGGGTAAGGGGATTGCTCAAATTGCTCTTCAAAAGGGAATTAAGCAAGTGGTGTTTGACCGAGGTGGAAGTAAGTATCACGGTCGGGTTAGAGCTTTAGCTGAGGGTGCTCGAGAAGGCGGTCTTGAATTTTAATCCTTGGAGGTTGGACAATGCAGAAAGTGAAGCCAGAAGGGCTTGAGCTTCAAGAAAGATTAATATCAGTTAGTCGAGTGAGCAAGGTCGTAAAGGGAGGAAAGCGATTTGGTTTCAGGGCAATTGTGGCAGTGGGAAATGGTGACGGAGTAGTTGGCTTAGGAATTGGAAAAGCTAAAGAAGTACCAGATGCTGTCCGCAAAGCGGTTGAGAGGGCCAAAAAATCACTTTTTTCTTTCCCAAGACGAAAGATGACAATTACCCATGAAGTGCTGGGGAAATATGGAGCGGGTTCAGTGGTGATGAAACCAGCTTCGCCCGGAACCGGTGTGATTGCCGGAGGTCCAGTACGAGCCATTATGGAAGTTGCCGGTATTCGTGATATATTGACCAAGTCATTAGGAACCAACAATCCTGTTAACGTTGCCCACGCTACTTTGCAGGGATTAATGAGCCTCAAAGATCCTCGGGAAGTAGCACATTTGAGAGAAAAAAATTCCCAGGATTTTTTTGAAAGAGTATAGCGGAGTGATAGGTTTATGACTAAAAAATTACTGAAAATTACCCTAAAAAAAAGTGTGATTGGGAGATTAAAGTCACACCGACGAACTGTACAATCATTGGGACTCAGAAAAATAAATCATAGTGTCATTCATGATGATAACCCCTCTATTCGAGGCATGGTCAACAAGATTTCATATCTCTTAGAGGTTGAAAATATCGAAGGAGAGGAGACGGCTTCGGAATGAAAATTAATGACCTCAAACCACAGGATAGATCTTTCCATCGCAGTAAAAGAGTTGGACGAGGAGTTGGGTCAGGCCATGGGAAAAATGCTGGCCGGGGTGAAAATGGACAAAAATCCCGATCTGGAACCCATATCAGTGCGCATTTTGAAGGAGGGCAAATGCCCTTTGTTCGCCGGATACCAAAACGAGGGTTTCGTCCCTTAAATCGAGAAGAATACCAGATTGTTAATCTGTCGCAACTAAATCGTTTTGAACCGGGAACAGAAATTACTAAGGAGCTTCTTAAAGAAGCTGGTCTTATAGAAAGTACCTCTCTCAAATTAAAAATTCTTGCCAAGGGAGAACTGAATAAAGTTATAACTGTTCATTCAGATGCTTTTTCAAAAAAAGCCAAGTCCCTCATTGAAGAAAAGGGCGGAAAAGCCGAGGTGCTTTAAAAATGTGGGAATCGTTGCTCAAGCTTTTTAGAATACCAGATCTTAAAAAGAGAGTTATATTCACTCTCCTCATGCTGGTTATTTTTCGAGTTGGAGCTCATGTCCCAGTTCCGGGTATTGATCCCCAAGCACTGGCGAATGTTTTTTCTCGAGGTGGTTTATTGAGTTTTTTGGATATGTTTGCCGGAGGAGCGCTAAGCCGTTTTTCCATCTTGGCACTAGGTATCATGCCCTATATTAATGCATCGATTATTTTTCAGCTTTTAACCTCGGTAGTTCCTAAGCTGGAAGAACTTGCCAAGAGCGGCGAAGAGGGTCGTGATAAGATTGCTCAGTATACCCGATGGGGGACTATTCTTCTGGCAACAGTGCAAGGCTTTGGTATTACCGTTTGGTTGGAAAGTATGGGCGTGGTATTTACTCCGGGAATTCCTTATCGAATTACAGTTATTTTGACCCTCACCGCAGGAAGTATGTTTCTGATGTGGTTGGGAGAATTGGTATCAGACTATGGTATTGGCAATGGAATATCTTTAATTATATTTGCCGGTATTGTGGCTCGAATTATCCCACAAATGGTGAGTACTGTAGCATTAATTCGGGTTGGTGAAATCAATCCGATAATGTTTATTCTCAATTTGGTGTTTTGGGTTCTCATCATTGCCTTTGTTGTCTTGTTTCAGGAGGCTCAAAGAAGGATACCAGTTCAATATGCAAAAAGAGTAGTGGGACGAAGAATGTATGGTGGGCAGAGTACTCATATCCCCATTCGGATAATCCAGGGAGGAGTTATTCCCATTATTTTTGCATCTTCGATTCTTCTCTTCCCGGCGACTTTAGCTCAATTTTTCCAAGGTTCGGCTTTTATGAAATCAATCGCCGATGCTTTGACTCCAAATTCGCCATTATATTTGACGATTTATGCAGCGTTAATCATATTTTTTACTTTCTTTTATACAGCGGTTACTTTCAACCCGATGGAATTAGCTGATAACATGAAAAAGTATGGTGGTTTTATACCTGGTATCCGACCTGGTCGACCGACTGTAGAATACCTCGATCGATCATTATCGCGGATTACCTTATGGGGAGCTCTCTTTTTGATGGTTGTTGCCGTTCTGCCTGATTTGCTGGTAAGAGTTACTAATGTGACTACCCTGTATTTTGGTGGAACAGGAATTATCATCATGGTCGGAGTAGCTATTGAAACCGTGAGACAGTTAGAAGCACAGCTTCTTATGCGACATTACGAAGGATTTATTAAAAAATAATTTTAAGGGGGAATTATATAAATGTTTATGGTGCTCCTTGGACCACCAGGGGCTGGCAAGGGAACCCAAGCGAAAAAAATAGAAGAACAATATAATATACCACAAATTTCAACTGGCGATATCATTCGGTTAGCTATTCAAAGTAAATCGGAGTGGGGAAAAAAAGCCGAAGAATACGTTCGATCTGGTGAGTTAGTACCCGATGAAGTGGTCATTGGGATTATACGGGAAAGGCTCACCCAGAACACCTACCGTAATGGTTTTATGCTTGATGGTTTCCCTCGTAATCTTGAACAAGCTGAAGCCTTGAGCCAGCTTTTAAAAGAAATAGGGATTCAGCTTAACCTGGTTTTGTATTTTGATGTGGATCGCGATGAAGTAATCGAACGGCTCTCGGCACGAAGGATCTGCGAGAAATGCCAAACTCCCTATAATATGGTTTCTAAGCCACCAAAAAACGATAAGATTTGTGATATCTGTCAAGGGCGAGTCATACAAAGACCCGATGATCGACCTGAAGTTATTATGAACCGATTGAATACTTATGAGCAACAAACCAAACCTTTGGTTGATTACTATCGTTCTCAGGGAATTCTTAAGATTGTCGTTTCTAAAGGATCGATTGACGATGTATTTCAGCAAGTTCAGAAGGTTTTGGGGACGATATCAGTATGAGTATTTTTCTTCGGGAAAGTGATCTCAATTCCATGCGGCAGAGTGGTAAGATTTTAGCCGATACCATAAAAGAAGCAAAAAAATATATCCTACCAGGAATGAAGACCGCTTTTATTGATGAAATAGTTGAAAAGTTTATCGTTCAAAGAGGCGCAAGACCTGCTTTTAAAGGATATCGTGGTTTTCCGGCTTCGCTATGTATTTCTATCAATGAACAGGTGGTACATGGTATTCCGGGAGAAAGGGTTATCCAAGATGGTGATCTGGTAAGCGTGGATATTGGAGTTGAATACCAAGGATATTATACCGATGCTGCTTTTAGTGTCGTAGCTGGCAATAGCAATGGTATAGCTTATCAGCTGGTTAAGGTTGCCAAGGAATCCCTTTTTGAAGGAATACGTAAAGCGAAAGCGGGAAATCGCATAGGAGATGTATCCAATGCGATTCAAAAATACATTGAAAAAAATAATTTTTCGGTCGTTCGGGATTTTGTTGGTCATGGATTAGGTCTTTCCCTTCACGAAGAACCTCAAATACCAAATTTCGGACCAAAAAATCAGGGTCCGTTGATAAAAAAGGGAATGGTATTGGCCATTGAACCCATGGTCAACGAAAAAGGTTTTCAAGTACAAATATTAGACGACGGTTGGACAGTTGTCACTCGCGATCAAGGGCTTTCAGCTCATTATGAACATACGGTTCTAATAACCGAAGATGGACCGGAGATATTGACCATGGATAGGAGAGGGGATGAATAGAATACATGGCCAAAGAAGAATTTATTGAAGTGATTGGTACAGTAGTCGAACCCTTACCCAACGCTATGTTCAGGGTGGAGTTGGAAAGTGGAAAAGTTATATTAGCCCATATTTCAGGAAAAATGAGAATGCACTATATTCGAATCTTACCGGGAGATAAGGTCACAATTCAAATTTCCAAGTACGATCCAACCAAGGGACGAATTACTTATCGCCATAAATAACCATTAATATATTTTAAATGATGTTAAATCATGAATCAGAAATAACAAGAGACGAGGTCTTCGTACCCCGAAAAGACTAGGGTTCAAGATGACAAAGCAGGTTTAAAATGCCATAGTTTGTCACTGATCCCCAAGAAATGGGAGAATTGTGTTTCTGTCTTGAATTTTCGATAGGGAGGTATTAAAATGAAAGTCCGCGCATCGGTCAAACCGAGGTGTGAAAAGTGTAAAGCTATTCGTCGTAATGGGAGAGTATTTATTATTTGTACCAACCCGAGACATAAACAAAGGCAAGGTTAGGAGGTTATTCCATGGCTCGAATTGCTGGAGTCGATTTACCGAACAGCAAAAGAATAGAAACAGCGTTAACGTATATTTATGGCATTGGGTCAGTGCTTGCGAAAAAAATTATTGAAGAAACCCAGATTGATCCGAGTATTCGGGTGAAAGACTTAACCGATGAACAATTGAATAAACTGCAAAAAGCAGTTGAGAAATACCCGGTTGAGGGTGAATTGCGTTCTCAGGTATCCCAAAATATAAAACGGTTAATTTCTATTGGCGCTTATCGAGGGATAAGACATCGGCGGGGTATGCCAGTTCGTGGTCAAAGAACGAGAACGAATGCCCGTTCTCGTAAGGGATCAAGACGAACAGTTGGGATAAGCCGAAAGAAGTAACTTATAATCAATAAGGAGGCATCGACACTTTGGTTAAAAGAGCAAAAGGGAAACGTAAAGAAAAAAAGGTGGTTCGTGAAGGAATCGCCCATATCAAATCGACATTTAATAATACAATAGTTTCAATTAGCGATAGACAGGGAAATGTCATCTCTTGGGCAACATCAGGAGGAAGTGGTTTTAAGGGGACCAAAAAGGGAACTCCCTTTGCAGCTCAATTAGCTGCTGAAACAGCTGCAAAAAAAGCCATGGATCAAGGCTTAAGAGAAATAGAGGTTTTGGTGAAGGGACCTGGATCAGGGCGTGAAACGGCTATTCGTTCATTGCAAGCGACTGGTTTGGTCATAAAATCAATTAAAGATGTGACTCCAATTCCTCACAATGGTTGCCGACCACCCAAGCAAAGAAGGGTTTAAGAGGAGGATTAATTCATATGTCCAGATATACCGATGCAAAATGCAGATTATGCCGGCGACAGGGAGTGAAGTTATTTTTAAAGGGGCCCCGTTGCATGACTCCTAAGTGTGCTTTTGAAAAAAGGCCCTTTGCACCAGGAATGAGTCGAGGCTCACGAAGACGTCTCTCTGATTATGGTGTACAATTAAGAGAGAAGCAAAAAGTTCGTTTTATTTATGGAATTTCAGAACGACAATTTAATAATTATTTTGAAAAGGCGAATCGTATTCCAGGAGTTACCGGTGAAAACTTCTTGCGTCTATTAGAGAAGCGTTTGGATAACGTCGTTTTCCGAGGAGGAATGGCTGACTCAAGAAGTGATGCTCGGCAAATGGTGCTCCATCGCCATTTTAAAGTGAATGGGAAAATTGTCAATATCCCGTCTTTTATGGTTTCAGTGGGAGATAAGATTGAATTAACTGATGTTGGTAAACAGCATAAAAAGATCAAAGAGATTATTGATGAAAAGGAACAACTCAATCCACCTAGCTGGTTAGAATTTCAACCAGAACAATTCACTTTCGCAGTAGTCCGAGAACCGAATCGGGATGATATTGATTATCAGGTAGAGGAATCTTTGATCGTTGAGTTTTACTCCAAGTAAATTTGAGGTGTAGGTATGCCCGATATTAAGGAAATGATGAAATTTGAAACAATTGAGCTTCGTGAGGATCGGATTACCCGAGCTCATTATGGAAAGTTTTCCATAGAACCATTAGAATCAGGATGGGGTGTGACCCTGGGGAATGCCATTCGGCGTGTCCTTCTCTCTTCTATGGAAGGGGCAGCGGTTACCTCGGTAGAGATCGATAATGTTATTCACGAGTTTTCTTCTCTTCCGGGAATGAGGGAGGATATTACCGATCTTCTCCTCAACATTAAAGGCATAGTGCTTTCTTCATCATCACCAGAAGAAGAAGTGCTAAGAATTGATGTAAGGGGAAATGAGGATTCCGACCTTCCTCGGCGAGTGACAGCTCGGGACATTCAACCCAATCCGAATGTCGAGATTATTAATCCAGATCATTATTTAGCCGAGTTGAATCACGAAGGACAACTGGCGATGACTCTTTATGTCAATCACGGTAAGGGGTATCAGGAGACTTCGGAAAAGATTGCACGCGATTATCGGAATATTCAAATTGATGCAATTTTTACCCCGGTTAGAAAAGTAAATTATAGTATAGTTGATACACGGGTTGGTCAGTTCACCAACTTTGATAAGCTTGTTCTGGAAATTTGGACCAACGGATCTATCCTTCCTCAAGAAGCTTTAAAAAAATCTCTTGATTTGTTGGTTGGTGAAATTACTTATATTTATGGCTTGGTTAAGGAAAGTATGTCAGATGATTTAGCTACTCCAGTTGATGTCGCTTTAGAGGAGAATGAAATGGGAGAAGACAAGCTAATTGAAGAGTTAGAATTATCGGTTCGAGCTTATAATTGTTTAAAACGTGCTCGAATTAATACTCTTCGTGAACTTTTGGAAATCATTAACCAACGCCCAGAAGATTTAAAGAAAATCAAAAACTTAGGTCAAAAAACCTATGAAGAGATTGTTGAGAAGGTTGAAAAACTTGGTTTCGAACTCAATAAAGTAGATGTAAATGAGGTGAACAACCAATGAGGCATAGAATGAAAAGAGGGAAGTTGGGTCGTACCACCTCCCATAAAGAGGCTATGTTATCGAATCTTTTAGTTTCCTTGATTAAATCAGGAGCAGTGGAAACAACTGAGTCGAAAGCAAAAAACCTCAAACCGCTTTTTGAAAGAATTATATCTCAAGCAATTGAAGGAACCAATGCAACAACTATTCAAGTTATGCGCTGGGTTGATGATAAGGATGCTTTTAAGACCCTTCAAAGAAGTTTAGTACCACGTTTGAAAGATAGAAAAGGAGGATACTGTCGAATTTATAAGACCAGATTCCGCCAAGGAGACGGGGCTCCAATGGCACGGGTTGAAATACTTACTGAATAAGACGGTGAGCTGGATAGTAATAACCCTGCCAGCCAAAAGGCTGGCTTTTTTTATGGAAAGGACCTCTGAAGGTGATTGAATTTAATGGTGTATCCTTCTGGTTTTCTGAAGAGGAAACCTTAATAGAAAAAAAGGATGAAGTTCTTCACAATGTCGAGCTCGTTATTCCCAAGGGTGAGTTTGTTGTATTATTGGGAAGGAATGGTTCGGGAAAATCCACCTTGGCCAAGCACTGTAATGGATTATTGCTTCCTAAAAAAGGAACGGTTATTGTAGATGGGAAAAACACCAATCAATCAGAGTATTTATGGGATATTCGTCAAAAGGTTGGATTAGTTTTCCAAAATCCTGATAACCAGATTATCGCCACTACTGTTGAAGAAGATGTTGCCTTTGGACCAGAGAATCTTGGAGTACCTCAAGATGAAATACGAAAGCGGATTGATCAAGCATTAAATATAGTTGGAATGAACGATTTTCGGAAAAAAGAACCCCATCTCCTTTCTGGTGGACAAAAACAGCGAGTAGCAATTGCTGGTGTTTTGGCTATGCAACCGGAGTATTTGGTGCTTGATGAGGCAACATCAATGCTTGACCCGGAAGGCAGAAGCGAAATTATGTCGCTTATTTCTCAATTACGAGGATCAATCACTATTTTCCATATTACCCATTATATTGAAGAAGCTGTTGATGCTGATTGGGTTATTATAATGGATCAAGGTCAAGTTGTTGCTCAGGGAAAACCAGTCGATATTTTTAATCGAAGAGGACAAATTTATGAATGGGGTTTGGAGCTCCCGTTGGTATCGGAAACTGCCTGGATCCTTCAAAGGCGGTTTCCCGAGCTTTTCCCTTCGCTTCCCCTTAAAGCAGAAGAACTGGTGGCTGCCTTGTGTTCATTCGTTTAGAAAACGTCTATTACAGTTATTTCCAGCATACCCCTTTTGAAGTTCAAGCCCTTAAGAATGTCACTCTTACTATTGATAGGGGAGAGTCAGTAGGTATTATTGGAAGGACTGGCTGTGGAAAGTCCACTCTCATTCAGCATTTTAACGCTCTTCTTTTTCCCACTCAAGGATTCGTTATGATTGACGGTGATAAAATCCAAAAAAAAGGTTCCCAGCTTAGGGGGATTAGAAAAAAAATCGGCTTAGTATTTCAATATCCTGAACATCAAATTTTTGAAGAAACGGTTTTTGACGAGGTTGCTTTCGGACCTCGAAATAACGGTGTGGGTGGTGAAGAGTTAGAAGAAACAGTAAAATGGGCTTTGGAAAGTGTTGGTTTGGATTACCAGGAACTGCATAAAAAGAATCCTTTTGAATTAAGTGGAGGCCAGATGAGACGAGTTGCCATTGCCAGCATTTTGTCAATGCGACCCGAAGCCTTAATTTTAGATGAGCCGACGGCTGGACTTGATCCGGAAGGGAAAAGATTAATTCTGAGGAAACTGAAAGATCTTCGAGAGGAAAACCAAACAACCCTGGTATTCGTTTCACATAGCATGGATGACTTGGCCATGATAGCGGAAAGAATAATTGTGATGGACCAGGGAACTATTGGATTAGATGGCTCAGTACGTCATATATTTTCTCAAGGAAAAATTCTGGATCAATATGGAATAAAACCACCTACTACTGCTCGAATAGCTGAATTGCTGCGGAAAAAAGGATTTGATATTGAAGAGGGGATTTTAACTGCTCAGGAATTATCTGAGCAAATTGAAGAAAAGATATTAAAAGGAGGAAGCCATTAACATGCTGGGGAAGAGCATAGCGATTGGACAATTTATCCCAATTGAATCGCCCGTCCACCGGTTGGATCCTCGAGTAAAAATCCTGGTTTCTGCTATTCTTATTGTTGCTTTATTCATTGTCAAAGAATGGCTATCCTTTCTTTTTATTGGATGTTTTATCATCTTGTTAACCATTACTGCCCGGATACCAATTTCTTATATCGGAAAAAGTTTAAAACCAATTCTTTTTCTCTTAGCTTTTACTCTGGTTTTGCAGGTTTTTTTTACCCCTGGAGATTATATTTGGGAGTATGGTTTTCTTCATGTTTCCAGAGAGGGGCTCATCCGCGGGTTGTTTATCATTGTTCGGCTTTGTCTTTTAATTTTATGTACCGCTCTTTTAACCCTTACCACTTCGCCAGTTGAATTGACCGATGGGTTGGAATCACTCATGAGTCCTTTCAAAAAATGGGGTTTCCCGGCCCATGAATTAGCGATGATGATGACCATTGCTATCCGTTTTATACCGACCTTGATGGAAGAAGCTGACCGAATCATCAAAGCCCAACAAGCCAGAGGAGCTGATTTTGAATCGGGAAGCTTGATTCAACGAGCTAAAAATCTTATTCCATTGTTAGTTCCTTTATTTATTAATTCTTTTAAGCGAGCCGATGACTTGGCGATTGCTATGGAGTCTCGATGTTATCGGGGTGGTATAGGTCGGAGTCGGCTTCGAGTCCTTAAGTTAAGGATGGCTGATATTCTTTTTTTTAGCATTACAATAATTTTTATAACCGTGGTTATTTTATTGTCTTGGTTTATTTGGTAAAGGATACTTAAGATATTCATGCAAAAATTGAAAGATAATACATCGAAATGCACTAAAAGTAATAATTTAGTACTGATAATCGAATATGATGGAACCAATTATTTTGGTTGGCAAAGTCAGCCAAATCGTCGTAGCGTCCAATCGGTTCTCACTCAAGCTCTCTCATCAATTTTAAATCAGCCGATAGTTCTTCATGCCTCTGGTCGAACTGATGCCGGAGTTCATGCCTTAGGACAGGTAGCGAATTGCCGTGTCGAATTAACCCTGGAAATACCAACTCTTTTTCGAGCGTTAAATTCCTACCTTCCTCCTGATATCAGAGTGACACACCTTCAGGAGGTATCTTCATCCTTTAATGCTCGCAAAGACGCTACCGGTAAAGAATATCATTATTGGATGTATTGTGGATACCAATTTCCAGTGTTTTTGCGTCACCATATGTTTTATCCAGGGAATTTCCAGATTGATTGGCCACTTTTAAAAGAATGCATCAATCTATTTGTAGGAGAATATGATTTTACTGCCTTTAGTGCTTCTGGGAGCTCAGTAATTAATATGGTTCGAGAAATTCATCAATTTGATGTTTATGATTTTAAGAATGGTTTTTTGTCTTTCCGGATCGTTGGAAATGGATTTTTGTATAAAATGGTTCGAATTCTTTTGGGAGAAATCTGGATGGTTCAGTTAGGAAAAAAAAAGATTGATGACCTTCGGTTGGCTTTATCCCAACCTCATCGAGGGAAGCATCGATTATGCCTTCCTCCTCATGGTTTGTATCTCGCCCGGGTTTTTTATCCAGACTATGATTTTTGGGAAAGCGATCACCTTTCGCCATCCTTTCCATGGTTTCTTTCAAAAAAGTCTTCAATATTTAAATTATGAAGTAAAAACCCCTTCCATTTTTTATCCTGAAAACCCACGAGCAGGATA
>MWBQ01000017.1:0-2500 GCA_002069605.1 Candidatus Atribacteria bacterium ADurb.Bin276 | reverse complement strand
TGAAACATCTCAGTACCCTGAGGAACAGAAAACAACCGTGATTCCCGAAGTAGCGGCGAGCGAACCGGGAACAGCCTAAACCGTATCCGTGCCAAGCCCGGAAGCGTTGCGGATACGGGGTCGTGGGACCCAACTGTGGTGGTGTCCGGCACCACCCAGGAGTTACCAAATACCCGGGTAGTCGAAGAGGCCTGGAAAGCCTCGCCAAAGACGGTGAAAGCCCGGTAGACCAAACCTGAGGTATCTCTTGAAGTTGGAATCCCAAGTACTGCGGTCCACGTGGAATTCCGTGGGAATCTGGGGGGACCACCCCCTAAGGCTAAATACTCCTTGACGACCGATAGTGAACCAGTACCGTGAGGGAAAGGCGAAAAGACCCCCGGGAGGGGAGTGAAAGAGAACCTGAAACCGTATGCCTACAAAACGTAGAAGGGCGATGATCCGGACCTAGTCCGTATCCGCCTGACTGCGTGCCTTTTGGAGAATGAGCCGGCGAGTTACGGTGATTGGCGAGGTTAAGTGGGTTCCCCACGAAGCCACAGGGAAACCGAGTCTGAAGAGGGCGCATCAGTCAATCACTGTAGACCCGAAGCCAGGTGATCTATCCATGGCCAGGATGAAGCGGGGCTAAACCCCCGTGGAGGTCCGAACCAGTGTAGGTTAAAAACTGCTTGGATGAGCTGTGGATAGGGGTGAAAGGCCAATCAAACCTGGAGATAGCTGGTTCTCCCCGAAATAGCTTGAGGGCTAGCCTCAGGCAAAAGGAGAGGGGGTAGAGCACTGGATGGGCTAGGGGGCTTACCCGCCTACCAAACCCAACCAAACTCCGAATACCTCTCCTCAACGCCTGGGAGTCAGACAGCGGGGTATAAGCTTCGTTGTCAAAAGGAAAACAGTCCAGACCGCCAGCTAAGGCCCCCAAACGCAGACTAAGTGGGAAAGGTGGTGACACTGCCGTAACAGCCAGGAGGTTGGCTTAGAAGCAGCCATCCTTTAAAAAGTGCGTAATAGCTCACTGGTCGAGCGGTGTTGCGCCGAAACATGTACGGGGCTCAAGTCTGCTGCCGAAGCTGCGGAATCAGCGTTTGCTGGTTGGTAGGGGAGCGTTGGGTAAGCCGTCGAAGTGGGATCGTAAGGACCCATGGAGGTATCCCAAGTGAGAATGCCGGCATGAGTAGCGAGAAGAGAGGTGAGAATCCTCTCCGCCGTAAACCTAAGGTTTCCTGAGGAAGGCTCGTCCTCTCAGGGTTAGTCGGATCCTTAGCCGAGGCCGCAAGGCGTAGGTGATGGGCAGCCGGTCCACATTCCGGCACTACCGCCAATCGTTTGTAGCGATGGGGGGACACAGAAGGGTAGGCCAGCAGCGTGAAGGACATCGCTGTCTAAGCCGGTAGGCGGAGGAAGGAGGCAAATCCCTTTCCTCAAAGAACGCCGAGAGGTGACGGGGAGCTCCTACGGGAGCGAACTGGTTGAGCCCATGCTGTCAAGAAAAGCCTCTAGTGAGAAAGGCGGTATCCGTACCGCAAACCGACACAGGTAGGTGGGAAGAGTATTCCAAGGCGCGCGAGTGATCCCCCGTTAAGGAACTCGGCAATCTAACCCCGTACCTTCGGAAGAAGGGGTGCCCCATACCGGTTGAGAGGTTCGCCCTCAAAAGCTGGCAGGGGCCGCAGAGAAATGGCTCTGGCGACTGTTTAATAAAAACACAGGACTCTGCTAAGCCGCAAGGCGATGTATAGGGTCTGACGCCTGCCCAGTGCCGGAAGGTTAAGGGGAGGGGTCAGCTTGAAAAGCGATTTTCAGGCGAAGCTCTGAACCGAAGCCCCGGTAAACGGCGGCCGTAACTATAACGGTCCTAAGGTAGCGAAATTCCTTGTCGGGTAAGTTCCGACCCGCATGAACGGCGCAACGACTGGAGCGCTGTCTCAACGGGGAGCTCGGCGAAGTTTCATTACAAGTGCAGATGCTTGTTACCCGCGACTAGACGGAAAGACCCCGTGAACCTTTACTGTAACCTGATATTGAATCCGGATATACCCTGTGCAGGATAGGTGGGAGGCGGTGAACCGGGAGCGCTAGCTTCCGGGGAGCCATCCTTGAGATACCACCCTTGGCCTATCCAGGTTCTAACCCGCTTTGGTGAATCCCAAAGGGGAACAGTGTCAGGCGGGCAGTTTGACTGGGGCGGTCGCCTCCTAAAATGTAACGGAGGCGCCCTAAGGTTCCCTCAGCACGTTTGGAAATCGTGCGTCGAGTGTAAGGGCAGAAGGGAGCCTGACTGCGAGAGGGACACTTCAAGCAGAGACGAAAGTCGGGCCTAGTGATCCGGTGGTTCTGAGTGGAAGGGCCATCGCTCATCGGATAAAAGGTACTCTGGGGATAACAGGCTGGTCTCCTCCAAGAGTCCACATCGACGAGGAGGATCGGCACCTCGATGTCGGCTCGTCGCATCCTGGGGCTGAAGTAGGTCCCAAGGGTTGGGCTGTTCGCCCATTAAAGC
>MWBQ01000016.1 GCA_002069605.1 Candidatus Atribacteria bacterium ADurb.Bin276 | reverse complement strand
ATAAAAAAGGGAACCAATGAGAATAAATGGAATTTCTTTAGTCTATAAAAAAGAGGGTATCACAACTTTTCCTACGCGGTAAAGTATCGGGACTTTCGGGACGCGGTCCTCTACCTGGGCAAGGTAAATTTATGATCCATTTACCAAGTGATAACAAATGGTATACAATTTTGATACCAAAATTTGGTAATAGTGATACCAGGGAAAGGGGGGCAATGTATGAATGGGAAAACCTATACCATTAAAGAGCTTTCTCAAATTACCGGGTACTCAAAGAATACAATCAGGGGTTACATTAAGAGTACCAAAATTAGAGCTAATTTGGTAGAGGGAAGATACCAGGTTGACCAGGCCGAGGCCGAAAGGGTTTTTAGGGTAGGGAAAAAAACTGGTAGCGTTGAGGATACCAAAAATGGTAGTCAAAATGATACCAGTTTGGTAACAGAGCTTCGGGACCGGATCCACCAGTTAGAAAGTGACAAGGCCTTTCTACAAAAGCAAATTCTGGACCTACAAGAGACTATTAAAATGCTTACCATCAGAAAGTTACCAGGATACCAAGAGGATACCAGAGGGGTACTCACCAGGGTGAAAGAATGGTTTGTAGGGAAGGAAAAGGCTTGATTTTTTCCACCACTTTTAAGGAAAAGAGCCATGAAGTATAAAAAAAAATTTCAAAATACCGGTTTTATATGTTTTCCTCTGAAATATTCTACCAGCGTATCACCATTTTAAACCACCTAAATATTACCTATACCATGCTATTTATCGCTATTCAATGGGTGAAAATATCGAAAAGGTGGAGGGGTTCAGGTTCCTATAACCTGTATTATGTAAAATAGATATAAGAAAGTGGGGGGATAAATAAGGAAAATATATTGAAAAGTTAAAATAATATGTTATAATCTATCATAGATTTTATAAAATGCAAGGGGTGAAGACATGAAAAAAATTCTAGATGAGGAATACTATTCATTAATAGAAACCTCTGAGCTCCTGGGAATCTCTCGGCAAGCAGTCCACACCTTAATTAAAAATGGAAAACTCAAAGGTCGGAAAATCGGGAGATTATGGCATTTTTCCAGAAAAGATATAAAGGAATATTTAGATCAGCGAACCCCACCACCCGGAACCAAAAAGGAAGATTGAAATTTTTCATTCTATGAGCCATGAGAGGGCAAATGAGGGGGGTTGAATATCGAAAAGGTATATTTTATCGAATGGAATTATAAGGGGGGTTCCTGGGGCGTTTGGTGAAGTGGGTATCAATAAAATACCGTTTTTATTATCCAACCAGGGATAAACGCCTAAAAGTGTAAATATAATACCGGAAATGTATCTTATCGGTACTATAGGGAGAGGATCCAGAATGAAAAGAAAGATACCGGAAATTTTAACCACAGAGGAGCAACAAATATTTTTAAAAACCTTTAACCGGAAAGCTCCAACCGGTTTGCGAAACTACGCCATGATGAAAATCATGTTAGATGCTGGCCTTCGTTGCGGTGAGGTGTTGAAATTGGAATCGAAAGATATCGATTGGAAAACCGGAAAGATCCACATTCACCAGGGAAAAGGGAAAAAGGACCGGGTGGTTTGGTTAAATGATGATGCTTTAGAGGTCCTAAAGCAATGGAAAGCGATCAAACCGGAAAGCGATCTTCTCTTTACCACCCTAAAGGGTGAAAAGATAAATGACCGCTATGTCCGGGCATTAGTAGAACGAAAAGCTAATCAAGCTGGAATTGAGAAAGATGTCCATCCTCATACTCTACGCCATACTTTTGCAACCGATATTTACCGGGAAAGTAAGAATTTAAGAATGGTTCAAAAAGCCCTTGGTCATTCCTCGGTCCAGATTACAGAAATATACACTCATATCATTGATGAGGAGTTGGAAAGAGGCATGAGATATTTTAGGAGGGTTTCAGCATAAAAAAAGGAGGTTGTTTTTAAAATGGTTATATGTTCTCAGTCAAGATGAAATTGATAAGTTTATTTTGGGATCGAGCAAAAAAGAGGAGGAATAAAAATGGATCTATTTTGTATCGACAAGAAAAACAATCATTTAATTTTATGCCTGGAAGATAAAGAACTGTGTGAGCAGTGTGATCAAATCGGTTCTCAGGAGTTAATGGAACAAATCAAGGACCGGGTAGCACAACTTGACAGCTCCCAATTTGTGAGTGTCATTGATAAGTTTAAAAAAGAAATTTGTTAAAAACTTGAATTTTCTCGCGGGCATTATACAATATATAGAGAATAAATAATATAATAACACTATAGATAGTGGTATTATAAAAAAATGCCCGAGAACTTGCGGTGACAAGCCCGGGCAGTGGGTGAATGGTTTAACCTTCCCTGAGTTCTACCATTCAATAGATCATTTTTTATTATAACCCCATTGCCTGCTTTTGTCACCTTCAAAAAAATGGAGGTGAAACCATGGAAAACCCATTAAAAACCGTTTTAAAGGAAAACAATTTATCACCAAGAAAGATATCAATAGCAACAAAAACCCCGGTATCTTATATCTATAACACCTTATCGGGACTAAATCCTATACCCGGAAAGGTCCTAGAATTTTTAGGAAATATCGGAGTTGATACCACAGATCTCATTAATGAATTTGAGAAATACCGACACCACCAACAGCAGCAGATCATAGAAGACATTACACAAAAGGGGGGAATATATGAGTTTAAACGGTGAAACACTACAAAAATTAAAGGAACTGGACCCAGATTTATTTTCTTTAATCGCTTTGCTTTCAGGGTTTAAAATTCCAACCGGAGAAATTGGGGAAACATTGGAGCAAATCAATAAAAATATTGAAAGCAAAATGAGGAACTTACCAAATAATTTTTCTCCAAATGAGTTATTACAAACGATAAATAACATCATCATTGAAGAAATTCCAGAAGAAATTAAACAAGAGATTGGATCAAAAGAAGCTATAGGGACATTGATGGATATCGTTTCATTATTTATCGATATTTCTTTTACCTCTTTAACCCTGGTGAAGATTAAAAAAGAGATCGAAAAAATCGAAGGTACAACCCCGGAAAAAAATGAAGCCATTCAACAGCTAAACCAAATACACGCAAAAAGCCAAAAAAAGCAAAGAGAAATAATAGAGAGGTTCCGCGATATTTTTCTTAAATTTATTAAATATCCAGAAACCACCTCACCATTTATAAATGGGTTGGCACCTTTCGCAAGCAGTGCTCCGGCCTTTGGAGCGGTTAGGGCCTTTCTAATATCAAAAGAATGGAAAGAAGATGATGAGGGACACCCTTATTTTATTCATGCAATAAATGGAGAAAAATTAAAAGGGAAATTCGCTTATCAAGTTATCATGAAGCAAGGCGTATCCATTGAATTGGTTCAAAAAGAGCTGGCCTGGGATCTGGTTAATCAATTAGGAATAGACGCTGCTTGGGTTCATTTGTTGCTTTTATCATACGCTGCGGTTACTCCCAAAGATACAACCGAGGAAAAAAGATCTTTCTGTATCCCAAGGGAAGAATTTTATAAATGCTTGGGGCTTGATAAAAGAACAGATCTAAACCGAGAAGAAAAAGATAAAAAGTGCATTGAAATTCTCAACCAACTGCAATCAATCGGAATGCAAATCTTACATCTTGAACTTACCGGGAAAAACCAAAGAAATGAAAGGGAAGTACAAACCTTTAATTATCAAGCCGGAACCTTCCCACTCTGGGATATTCACTTAAATAAATTCGGCCAAGGATCTTTTGATGTAAAAGATGGAAAAATAAAATGCGATTATAAGGATTGGCAAATTGTAGGAAGGGATGGAATCTGGGGGGAAATCTTTTTACATGGTGAACCCTCAATGAGGCAGTTTGGTTATTTGGCAAGGGAAATGCTCGAGAAAGTGGAACGAAAACAAAATAGCATGAGTGCCACTCTGGCTGTTTTGTTGACCTTCAAAAATCGCTTTGAGTGGGGAAGAAATCTTGAAATTTCCAATCAAGAAATCATCGAGTTTTCAGGCCGAGAAACTCACCCGGAAGATTTTAGAAAGCGGGGACAATTTAAAAATCAGGTTATTAATGCCATTTTAGAACAGGAAAAATGGGGATGGCAGATCAATTTTAATGCCTGGCCGGAATATCTCAGGCCAAAAGCGAATAAGGTGGGAAGAATTAAGAGCAGATATTGGAACGAGTTTTTAAATTGCAAAACCCTTTTTATTCCACCCATTCCACTGAAAGAAGCAAGCCAAAATCTTAAATATTTACCTCCAAAGCCGGGAAAAAACAAAAGCAAGGCAAAAAACTGGACCGGTGAGGAGATCCGAGAGTTAAGAAAATCATTAGGATGGACAGCCACGCAACTGGCCAACTACTTGGGAATTTCAATTTCCATGATGAGCCGATTAGAAAGCAATGAAAGAGCGGTTAAACCTGAATATAAAAGGAAATTTCAACTCCTAGAGAAGAAAAAAAAGGAAGAAGCAAACCCGATAAAAAAAGGTTGACACCATTGTCAAGGGGTAAAAATTTCATCAAAAATAGCGTAAATCCTATTTACAGAGCGGAAAAAAAGGGAAAAAAAGGTTGACAAAACCTATAGGATTGGCTGATAAAACCTATAGGATTGGCTGATAAAACCTCTAGGATTGGCTGATAAAACTTTATTTCAAAAATCGTGGTACCGGTATTCACAGAGGCAAAAATTAGAGTTTTTCAAAAAAGGAAAAAACCTTTATAAGTAATAAGTAAATAACCACACCCACGCATCTTTAAAACCGCGTGGGGTGTGGTTTTTCCTTGAGAAAAAGAGTTGACAAGGGGCAAAAATAAAAGAAAGGAGATAAAGAAATGCCAGATAAGTTCAACCTTGAGAGTGAATATTATGATCCCACCCTGGAAAAATCGTTATTGGCAGCGATAGCGAAGAAACCAGATCTTTTTTATGAGTTGATCGATTTGCTTGACCTTGAGATTATCGGAAACCAAGAGAACCGCAATCTTTATTCCCAGATTGAAACAGCAGCGAAAGATGAAAAACCCATGCCCAGGATAGACGGAGAACCAACCGAGAACCCACGAGAAGCAGCCGAGGAACTTATTAATTTATATCAAAAAAGGTTAATGGCAAAAGTTATGGAAAATGGGATGAAGCAATTAGGAGAAAACCGGCCAGCGGGTGAGATCTTAACCACTACCCAGGAAGAATTAAACCGAGTACAGCAAGCAATTTTAGAACTAAAAGCCGGGGAATGTTTTTCACTTGATCAGTTATTCCCAAATGTTTTAGAGGAAGCGAAAAAAAAGAAAGAAATGAAAGACCAAAAAAAGGCAATTGGTTTACCAACCGGAATTATAAAGGTAGATAAATTACTGGGAGAGTTGCAACCTGGGATCCATTTATTAGCAGCTGAACCCGGAGCCGGTAAAACAACCTTTGCTTTACAAGTAGCAATTAAAGCGGTGGAAACCGGATACCCGGCCCTCTTTATCAGTTTTGAGGAATCCTTGGAAACCCTCGCATTGAAAGCAGTATGCCAAAGATTGAATTTAAATGGTGGAAATTTCATTTTAAAAAATTACCGAGAGGGAAAGGGAAATATTGAAGAATTAGAACGAGCTCAAAAGGAAATTAATTTGAATAAGTTATTTTTCCTTGAGGGAAACTCACGCTTGAAGGTTCCCACTGTAAAGGCCAAGGCTTTGCAGATCATAAAAAAGCACAGAGTGGAAAAAATCTTAATTGTAATTGATTACCTTCAAAGGTGGTCCGCAATTCAAACCCCAGAGGATGAAAACCGGCGGGAATATCGGCACATTGTTGGAGATCTGGTTTCAGAATTAAGAGAATTGGCAAACCGGTTAAGCAGCCCAGTATTGATTATCTCCAGCCAGAACCGGCTAAAGCAAGGAGAAGCAAGCCTAATCTCATTTAAAGAAAGCGGTGATATTGAATATTCAGCCGATACAGCTATTTTTTTAATTCATGAAGATAAAAAGGATGGCGTGGAAAGCCGGGCAGTCTTATTGGATATCAAAAAAAATCGGTTTGGAGATATCGGAAAAGTTGAAATGATATTTAAACCGGCTAAATCAATATTTAAGGAGAAATAGGTTAATGGTTGACAATATCATCTTATCCTTGAGAGAGATTGAGAACTACCGGGGCCAGGGGAGCGGGAAACCCTCCGGAAAGTATTTAAGATTTTATTGCCCGGTTCATGGTGGAGATCACCAAAGGAGTTTTCAGCTGAACCCAGAAACCGGCCATTTTAAATGCTTTACGTGTGGAGCCTGGGGGTATCTCGAAGAATCTAAAAAAGGATGGAGAAGGGATAGGATCCAATCTTATCATGAGCCGATCCAAAAGCCCGAGGAAGTAAAGCCCAGGCCGGAATTAAGGTTAATTCTTGAGGAACTCCAAAAAGCATTGATAGGATCCTGGGGCGAAAAGTATCTTGAGAGGCGAAAAATACCTTTAACCATAGCCCAAAGTTGCGGGATAGGATACGCAGAGCAAGGCAAATGGCCCCACCCGGGGAAAGATGGAAAACCAATCTATCAATGGAAATGGGGCCGGTTAGTTTTTCCACACACCAACCCACAGGGCGATATCGTTAATCTTTATGGCCGAGCGGTAGGAAGTGATGAGAAAACACCAAAGGAAATAAGGCACGATC
>MWBQ01000015.1 GCA_002069605.1 Candidatus Atribacteria bacterium ADurb.Bin276 | reverse complement strand
CCTCTTGGCAAAGCTGGCTAGGCCCCATTCCACAGCTCCAAAATCAGGAATATCCTTGAGCGGTACCCAAAAAACAGTAGGCCTTTCTGCAGAATAAGTTGGCAAAGAAAGAGACAAAACAATCAGGATCAAGATTATAAAATAGTGGAACAAACGCATTTTTTCTTGAAAAATATGTTTTTCTTTCATATTCAATAAAGCAATTTTCATTTAATAATATTCCTTTATCTCGTTTTTTGATAACGTATACTAAAGTTCGCAATTTCGCACCTTGAAAAAAGCCACCGGAGACTCCAAAATGAAGGTTGCATATAATACAAAACTTCATCGAGGAGGAATATCCGATGGCTCAAAATAATCATACACCATTTCTCAAAAAAATGCTCATTGGTTTCATGACTGAACCTGATCCACTCTATGCCATGTTAGAATGGCTGACCAATGAACTCATGAAACTGGAAGCTGAAAACAAAGTTGGAGCTCACAAGGGAGAACATTGTCCCACCCGAACCACTCATTTCTCTGGAACCCGAGTCAGACGATTTGATACGAGGTTAGGAACCATCTACCTTCTAGTTCCAAAACTCCGTAAAGGAGGCTATATTCCTTTTTTTGTGACCGAAAGGAAACGCTCGGAACAAGCCCTCCTCCAGGTGGTTCAAGAAGCCTTCATCAATGGTGTCTCCACCCGAAAGATGGAGCGCCTTGCTCAAAGCTTAGGGATTGAGTCCCTCTCTGCTGGTCAAGTATCAGAAATCACCAAAGACCTCAATGAACAAGTGGAATGGTTCCGTACCCGTCCTCTGGAAAAAGAGTACCCAGTCATTTGGGTTGATGCCCTCTACGAAAAGGTTCGCTGTGAAAGACACATCATCAGCATGGCCATTGCTGTCGTTCAGGGTCTGACAAGTGAGGGAAACCGAGAGATCCTGGCGGTCGAACCCATGTATGCCGAATCAGAAGACACCTATACTCATCTCTTTGAACAACTCAAAAGCCGAGGAGTGGAAACAGTCTGGCTTTGCATCTCCGATGCTCATACTGGGCTGAAAAATGCCATTCAGAAATGTTTCTTAGGATCAAGTTGGCAACGGTGTAAAGTACACTTTATGCGTAATATATTGGTCCATATCCCCCATAAAGAAAAAGAATCCTTTGCCGCGAAACTGAAACAAATCTGGTACCAACCTGACCAAGAGTGTGCAAAGCAATATGCACTGTTGGTCATCCAGGAATACCGAGATCGCTTTCCTCAAGCCATTGCTCTTTTAGAGGAAGGACTGGAAGATTCCTTACAATTCCTGGCTTTTCCTCACCTTGACCAACGAAAGATCTCTTCGACCAATTCACTCGAGCGGATTCACAAAGAGATTCGTCGTCGAACCCGAGTGGTAGGGATCTTTCCTACCACTGATTCCTATCTCCGGTTGGTCACCAGTTATCTCATTGAGTATACTGAAGATTGGATGAGTAGTAAAAAGTACATTAGTTCTGAAGCCATTACCAAGCAACAAGTAGAGCTTCTAAAGATAGCCTAAAAAAAGAAAAGAAAACAAAAAGAAAAAAAGAGGCTGTGGATAGATGGACAACCCTGCGGGTTGACCACAGATCCACAGCCCGACGACTCATGAGTAGCTTTTTGTTTGAATAATAAGAAAGGATTAACTGAGAAGAAAGGTCCTATTCTTCTCTTTATTTTTATCTTCCATATTACTTAAAGAGGAGGTGAATCAATCGAGTAATTTTTCAAAGAGAGATGACTTTCCATTCAAGTAAGGTCATCTCTTTGTTCAAAAAGGGTCTCCGGTGTTTGCTAAGAGTAAATTGCGAACATTATTTGACACATACAAAAAAATTCAAAAATAATTGACGACGATTGCAATATATGTATATAATATTTTTGGAAAATAAGATTATAAAAAAGGGAATTAGTAGAAAATATATCTAAATATAGAGGAAAGGAGGCAAATAAATTTTATTTATTATTGAAAACGATAACAATAATATATTGAAAGGAATGAAGCAAATGCAGGTCATTATTAATTTATTCAATCTAAAACCAGGAGCAGACGCTGAAGAATTCAAGAAATGGTCCAAGAAAGTAGACCAGAGAACTGCACCATCACAAAAGGGAGTATACAGTCTTAAGGTTGTTGAATTAAAGAAAAACGACAAAGGTGTAAATTATCAATTTGCTGAAATCATTAAGGTTTTAAGCAATGAAGCTTGGGAAGAAGCGCTTAAAACTGATGAAATGATTGAAGTTGTAAAACAATGGGGCAAATGGGGAGATTCTTCATCTTTAGTAAGCTGGTATGGTGATTTATTCTAAAATTTTTTTTTAAACCCAGATATCAGGTTTTTAAAAGGAGGAAGCTAAATGAAAAGCAATCTCAAAAGTTTATTTTTGACTTTCTTAATAATGACAATGTTTGTACTCCTACTAGGAACAGCATCTTTCGGTCTTGAGAAAGTAAGAATTGGTATTATTCCTTACCAAGACTCTTATCCCTTTATTTTAGCCGATCATCTTGGTTATTATGAAGAAGAGGGAATCGAACCAGTATTCGAACAACTGTTATTTTTCCCCGATGTTCATGAAGCATTAGCTGCAAATGCACTTGATATTGGACCAACAGAAAGTGCCGTTTATGTTGCAGCCTATAAAAGTTATCCTGATTTAGTTATGGCATTTCCATTCCATGTTTTTCACCACGGATTTTCAATCATGATAAAACCAGATAGCGATTTAAAAAGTTATCAAGAAATTTTAAGTGAAGTTGGAGATCCAAATAAAGCATTAGAATTAACCGGTGCCCAATTAAAATCAAAAACTGGAATTGCGATGCGTGGTACTGATCAGGAAATGCCAATTTGGAGTTTAGCAAAAATTGCAGGTCTTGACCTTGATAACGATATTAACATGATCGATATGCAACCAGACGAAGGCGTCACTGCTTTTATTGCTGGGACTGGAGATTTCTTTGCTGGAGGTATTCCTCAAAGAATGGCAGCGTTGAAGAATGGCATGAAAGAGATGATCACTGTAGCTGACATTGGAGGTGGTGTTGTTTGTGCTCCCATGATGGCCGTAACAAAAAAATACGCTGAAGAAAATTGGGATACCTTAGTAAAACTTTTCCATATTTATATAAAGACCTGCCAATATATGAGCGTACATTTGAATGAAGCTGCAGAGTTTATTTCAGGAGAGCTAAACAAAAATACCGCTGCTGGAATGACACCCCAAGATTTTATTGATATTTTCGATAAGTGGCAAGCTTTCCCCTCGAGCTTAGTTGAATGGGGATACTGGATTGGACCAATTGAAGGTAGTCTTGGCGTTGAAAGCTCCTGGTTAACAGGGAAACTCCCAAGATATTCACAAACTGAAAGATGGGAGAAAGTAAATGATTATTTAATTGAAAGAGGAATGATCCAGGAAAGAGTACCAATTGAAGGTCACTTTATTTATGATCAACTATTTCTTGATGTTTTAGATAAATATGGACCTAAAGGATAAGAAAAAGAATAGTAATAAATAATATACGAGGGATAACATTGACATTGATGTTATCCCTCAAAAAAACATAAATTCTTTAGGAGGCAACCAAATGTCTTTGAGGATTCATGGTTTTAACACAGTTCATATGGATATCGTAGGATTAGAAGTTATGTTGCTGCACTCAGGTATTAATGCCAAAATTCCAAGAGAAAATCTTCTTCCTCCAACTTATAGAGAAAAAGTTGTTTTGCCAAACGGAATGAGCGGTGAGGGATGTAGTAATCCTGCTCCAATATGGTACATTGAAGGAGCAAAATCAAGAATTTTGGTTGAAGCAGGGATTAGCGAAGAAAATGTCAAAGAATGCAACACTGCTTTTAGTAAATACAACGATCCCCAATTTTATATCAAGAAACCAGAACATGATATCAATAAATTTTTAGCTAGATTCAATGTTACTCCCGAAGATATTGATATCGTCATTTTAACCCATTTACACCTGGATCACTTTGCCAATGCTAGCGCTTATAAAAATGCAACGTTCATTGTCCAGGATGAAGAAATACCATTGGCGTTAACCCCTCCAGCTTATGGGACCTTTGATTTTTATTACCCCGAATTTTCTCATCACGTTCTAAGCATCATAGACAAAATTGAAGCTATAAATGGTGATATGGTTATTGAGCCAGGCATAGAAATTTGGAAGCTCGGTGGGCATACTCCCGGTTTGATGGCAGTTGCCATTGAGACAAAAGATGGTTTGGCCGTTTTAACCAGCGATTCTTGTCTTACTTATAAAAACTTTGAATATAAATGGCCAATGGGTTGTTTCTTTAATTTAAAAGACGTGCTAGAAGGATACAAAAGAATTGAAAAATATGCTGATATTGTCATTCCTCAACATGATTATTCTTTCTGGGAAAAATATCCTAATGGAATCGTAGGCTAAAATGTCACCAGCTATCGCAGAAAAAAAATCAATAATAAAAATTGAATCGTTATATAAAAACTTTCAGGGTGATTTTGGAGAAGTAAGAGCACTTGAGAATATTAATTTAGAAGTTTCTGATGGTGAATTTATCTGTTTGATGGGTCCCTCTGGCTGTGGAAAATCAACTCTTATTTTCATTATATCTTCATTACTTTCTCATGATACCGGAAGAGTTTTAATCAATGGTACCGAACCGATAAATCCAGGTGCAGATAGAGCCGTTGTTTTTCAAAGTGATGCAGTATTCCCATGGATGACAGTTAGACAAAATATAAGTTATGGACTTAAAGTCGCAGGAAAAAGCAAAAAAGAAATTGATGACACAGTAAGCTATTTTATAAATCTTGTACACTTGGAAGGTTTTGAAGATGCATGGCCTAAACAGTTATCAGGTGGCATGAGAAAAAGAGTAGACTTAGCCAGGGCTTATGCGAATGATCCAGCAATATTATTAATGGATGAACCTTTTGGCGCCTTGGATATCCTTACCAAAGAACAACTTCAACTGGAATTGCAGCGTCTATGGATTCAAAAACCAAAAACCATTATGTTTGTTACTCATGATATTGAAGAGGCTCTCTTTCTTGGAGATAGAGTTATTATTATGAGTCCAAGACCGGGGAAGATTGATTATATTCAAAACATTGAATTCGAGAGACCGAGGCCCATTGGACTAAAAACTTCTGATGAATTTGTCAAACTTAGAAAAAAAATGATTGATCATTTTCAAGATCATACCTAAGTTGTCCTTAGGTTCCGAAATGAGATAAATTGGTAAAAGAAAAAATTCTCAAAGTGTTTAATTGAAGCCAAAATTTAAGGTGGCATTTCTTTGGATAAGAGCAATCTTATGAATAACCAATAAAATGCCACCTTTGAATCGCTGCTGCATAGGTGAGTATATCGAAATCCAATTGAATTCATAATTTAATCAAGTATATTACGGGAGAAAAGAAAATGAGTTTGAGTTCACAGTCCATAAAGGGTGGAATACAGAAAAAAGAAAGTAAAAAAAGAACAAACGGCTGGATACCTGCATTAGTATCTTTTGCTATATTTATTATATGTTGGTATTTTTTAACCAAATATTTTATTCCACCAATTAAATTCCCAACACCATTAATGGTCATTAATGCTTTTTATGAGCTTCGTTTTACAGTTCTTAACCATATTGGCGCCACTATGTTTAGAGTTTTAACTGGATTTTTGGTTGGAAGCATTGCTGGTATTGGCTTTGGTTTATTTATGGGTTTAAATCCTTCTGTTAATAAATATTTAAATCCATTGGTTGAGTCATCAAGACCTGTACCACCAATTGCTACCATACCTTTCTTTATACTTTGGTTTGGGATTGGAGATTTAGGGAAAATTTTATTGATTATAGTTGGTTGCGCTTTGGTCATGATTGTAAATACTGTTGAAGCAATCCGAAATGTACCCCCGATTTACGTAAAAGCGGCTCAAACCTTAGGCGCAAGAAACAATTCAATTTATAAAACTATTATTATGCCTGCTATTATCCCACATATTATTGCTGGATTAAGAGTTGCATCTGCCCTCTCCTTTTCATTAGCAATTGCAGCAGAATATATGGGAGCTCAGTCAGGTATTGGGTATGTTGTTATGTTAGCGAGAAGAACTTTGAAAACAGAAAACATCATGCTTGGTATATTGCTTTTAGGAATATTATCTTCTCTGTTGGATACAGGGATAAGATTAGTCGGGAATTATTTAACCAGATGGTCAGAACGATTACCATCTTAATGAACTTTTCTCATTCCTATTATGGACAAGATGATGGGAAAATCATTAATTTCAGAAACAAATTAAACCCGATTTTTTAAAAATAATGTTACGTTTTGAGTTCTGCTTAGAATTTAGATTGCCAATGTTTTTAGAACCAGATTTATATCACCAGAAATATTCAAATAACCATGAATAAGTCTCTCCCTTTGGTAAAATGAAGATGGAATGAGATGTATTTTATTATCTCTTTAACATTATTCTTTATCACCCCTACCAAAGTGGAGAGCATTTTTTATTTCAAATTAATTCTCACCCATACTAATTAGTTTTTTTCTTCCTCTCCATTGTGGAGTAGAATCACAGTGAGGGTGCAAGTATTTCTTTCTTATCTATCTAAAATCAAAGAGAATCATCTAAAATTTAAATTCCTCTATCTTTAAGTATTCTTTGGAAAAAAAGAGAAAACATTTTCCTTTTTATTGAAACATAAGAAATAAAAATTAAAGCCTTATCACGAGGGTTTTGCGAATACAATAACTGTAGGATCATGCTGGAAGAACCACAATCCCATTTCAATTAGCAAATATGTCTTGGTACTATAAAAACCAGGGTGGTATTTCAAGAGCCCGAGTGATGAGCCCAGTTTCCTGGATAACGAACCCCGCTAGCTACATCCCCGTCTCAAACAGC
>MWBQ01000014.1 GCA_002069605.1 Candidatus Atribacteria bacterium ADurb.Bin276 | reverse complement strand
GGAAGCTTTTCAAGCTTTGGAATCCTTACATTAAGCATCGTGTTTGAGTTTAGATAATTTCTATCAACTGCATATTTGTAAACCGCCCTCAAGTTTACAATTAATAATCTGGCATAATTGGGCTTGTATTTTTTAAGATAGATAAATTTTTCAAGTGCATCTGGTAAGATTTGAGAAATCATTAAATCTCCCAAAGTCTTTGCCTTGGGATTTAGTTGATGTTTAAAAAAGATCGCGGCTTCCTCAACCTGTCTACCTATTTCACAGAAGTATCTCAAACGCCGAGTTTCTCGATCGATAGTATATTCACTTTTTAACCCCGGTAGGCTATGAACATATTCATCACATAATTCTTTTAAAGTAATATTAGCGCTCGGAAGAGATAAACCGAGCTTCAGACAATTCCGGTCTGTCTCAAATCTTTGTAAAATTAATTTAGCTTCAGCGGCAGTTATTTTTCCGAGTTTAATACTTTTGATTGCCCAAGAGCCATCAGGTCTTTTAATACGGTATTGTAAATGCTTATTACCGGTCTTTTTACTGGTAGTAATCCAGGCCATGTGCTGAACTAATGCTGAATGAGAAAAAAGTGCAAGTGTAAAAATATTAGATAGAATTTTTAATAAAAATGAAATTAATACTTGATTTAAATAGACTTTTTTGAAATTAGAATAACCCCAAGCCCCCGTAGCTCAGTGGATAGAGCGACAGATTCCTAATCTGTTCTAGACCAAAACTGACAAGTATTTGATTTGTAATAATTTTAATATTTGTTTTATTTTTCAATAAGTTATAAATAAATATTTAAAGAAGATTATAATGGAAGAAAAGTGATCGATTTTGATTAAAATCAACCTTCCTGCTGAATATTTGCTGAACGGAAATTAGCTTTTCTAACCCCATTAGATACCCCATTCCTGAGGAAGGCTATGCTTCCAAAATCTGAGCACAATTCACAGATTCCAATCACCCCTTGCAAAGAAAATCTCTATGATATACAAATATATCAATATAGGAGAAAGACCATGATTGCCGTTCGAGTCCCTGAAGAAATTGAAAAGCGCTTAGAAAAGCTTGCCCATCAAACTGGCAGGAGCAAGACTTTCTATGTCCGTGAAGCAATCCTCCGCCATCTTGAGGATTTAGAGGATACCTATATTGCCATCGATCGTCTTGAAAAGCCGGGTCGACGTTGGACTATGGAAGAGATAGAACAAGGGGCCGACCTTGTGGAAGATTGAGTGGGATGATGCAGCTAGAAAAGAGCTGCGTCATCTAGGTCATACTGAGCAGAAAAAAATCCTTAATTTTCTTCGCGATCGCATTTCTACACTAGAAGATCCTCGCAATTCGGGAAAACCACTTACTGGTAATAAAATGGGACTATGGCGCTATCGGCTTGGTGATTATCGAATCGTTTGCAAAATTTATGATCAAGAGCTTCTTGTGCTAGTTTTAAAGGTTGGGCATCGGAAAAAGGTTTATCGGTAATTCTTAGCGCTGCCCTTTCTCGGCAACACCATTCCTTAAAGCTGCTATACTTCCAAAACCTAGGATTGAGATAACTACATCGAAGGCTTTCTCGTTAAGCCAGCCTTGGGAATAGGCTATGGCGGATAGGATACCTAGGGCAACGAAAATATAGGTCTTCTTACCCTTCATTTTACTCCCTCATGCTCCATGCTGAAATGGTTACCGTCCTTAAATCTACCACCCCACCGGCACAATGGATCTAAACTCTCCCAATACTCCCCAAGCAACCTATAATCTTCCGATTTGGTCAAATAAACCTCCCCTTTGAATAAATTAAGGTCTACAGCTAAACGCTTCGTATGAAGGCTATTCTTTACCCCCTTCCCCTGCTTTGCGTATATTGCTGCCATCTCAGGAGGCCGCCAAGCTTCTCCAAAGGTGAGAGCATATCCTTGGGTATAGGCAAATTCGATTAGCTTGGCGACTAAACAGGTAAACAGTTTTTGTTTTTCAGAAAGGCTCATATTGACATATACTCCACAAAGAAGTATTTTAGTCGTAGATGATTTATAAGGTAGAATTCACCAAGCACTGTGCAAAACAACTTAAAAAAGTTCCTGGGCATGTCTTGGTTAAATTGGAAACATGGATCAGCTCTATTGAACTTCAAGGGCTTGAAGAAACTCGGAGGATTCCTGGATATCATGATGAGCTGCTGAAAGGGAAAAGAGATGGTCAACGCTCGATACGTTTGAATAAAGCTTGGAGAGCTATTTACATCGTTAAATCGTCGAATATTGAATTTGTAGAAGTTCAGGAGGTGACCCATCATGACTACAGGTAATGTTGAAGCAACAAAATTTCTTCGATCTTTAGATCCAACCCCTCTTTCCATTGGGCGAATCCTATGGGCACATCGAACCGGTGAAGAAATGACCTTAAAAGATTTTTCCAAGCTCTTAGAAATTTCCGTCGCAAATCTTTGCGATATTGAAAAAGGACGGAAATTTGTCAGTCCAAAACGAGCCGCTCGTTTCGCCAAAGCCCTCCAGCTATCCGAAAAACTATTTGTCCAAATAGCCTTACAAGACCTTTTAAGGAATGATGGATTTAAAGACGCTGAAATCAAAATCATAAAATGGCCGATCAAAAAATCTCCCTCAAGGCGCTCTCAGCAACTGCATCAAAAAAGAGCCCACTCCGCCTGACGCAATGCCGATTGCTCCTGTAAGCAAAGCAATCTTTACACTTAACCGATGGTTATCCTCGATAGCCATCTTTTCGACTTTATTAATCGCCTGATAAACCGCAAGCTTTTCTTCGGCATGACTTGATTTTATTAAATCAAGCTGAGTCAGGATCTTTTCAAATCCCTTGTGCATCTCGGCGGAGTGCCTGCCTACACGCTCGGTCAGGTTTTCAATGTAAACCATTACCTCATTTGAATTATATCCTTTTGAAGGGGGCGACATTATTCACCTCGCACTTTTTTCTTCATAATTTTTGAAAGATCATTGCCAAATAAACGACCCATTTTTTTAATCATACTATCGTCTTCGTCGTCATCAAACTCAATATCTTCCGGCATCTCTTCTTCCTCAGAAATATCCGTTTTTTCATTTTCGGGATTGGTCTTTGCAATAGAAGTCTTCTCCATTGTGGTAACGTCTGGCTCTTGGTCTACATCGGAATCGGCATCAGTGGCCTCACCATTTTGCATTAATCGATTATAAACATCTTCATCGACGTAAACTTTTTTCTTTTTTGGCAATGAAGCCGATTTAACCTCTGTGCCGCCATCGTCTTTGCCCATCGCCATCATGATTTCTTTTATTCCTTTGTTCATATTTTCTCCTCTTAAAATCTTTTAATTGTTTTCATTTGAAAGTCTTCTGCTAATAATTGGGGCGGCATATCGAGAAACATTCCCTAAATTTTCCATCTTACTAGCTAGATATTTTAAAACCTGAGCTGAAGATGATTTTCCTAAAGGGGTTCCCAATGCCATTGGAGCTAACAAACCAATCAATCCTCCCCCTGTACCACCAAAAGCTGCTCCTCCAACGCCACCACCTAATGCAGATAGTAATGACATTAAATTAAATATATTGGATCTTCCTTTTGAATTGAGATTCTTATCAACGGCTTCTTCTAGTCTTTTATATACTGATAATTCCTGATTAATTGATTTTGCTTCTGGGACTACATTTTCAATTGCTTTTTGGATTCCTTGTCTCTGATTTTTAAGAATTGCCGTAGATGTAGCTAAAGAAGGATCGGGATTATAAAATGAATTTTGTTTTAGTTGTTTGCTAATATTTCTTTTTAAGATGTTTGCATCTCCAGCTAGTGTTTCTGGAGATTGACGTATGTGGCTTAATGCTTCTTCAACTTTACCTAAGTCATCTGTAGCTCCTATGGGTTTCATGCCCCCAGGAATTGGATCATAAACGTTTTTTAGCTTTTCAATTTCTTTAGCTACTATTTCATTGTCTATCGGGATGTTATTATTCGAAATAGCACTTTGTAATATTTCCTCATTTTTCTGCAATCCTTCTTGTGCAATTTTACTATATCCCTTCATTGTGCGGGGCCAATTAGTTCTCTCCAAAATCTCAGCTCCAAGATTTTTACCTTGCTGCAGGTCTTTCACCGAAGGTTTTAAAAATGAATTCATTATACGTGTCGCGGCATTTTTAGTGCCTTTTGCTGCCGCATTACCTGCAGCCCCTAAAACTTCTCCAACGACGTCCCCAGCCATACCTAACAAAAAATCCATCGCTGGATTCCATTCCTTGGCTTCTCCAATAGCTCCAGACGATACTTTACCTATTGACCCAGCGCCTAAATTTGCAACACCCCCTTGAGCTCCCTTTAATGCGAGCTTTTGCAAAAACGGTAAACTCTCAGTTGCTAAGCCAGGAACTTTAATCGCTTTCCCCGCAGCCCCTAAAAGCCTATTATAAGCGCCTCCTGGGGCGACTATCCCCGCGATCTCTCCGAGCATGCTTTGCAAGGGGTGCTCTTCTTCCATTCTTTTAAGATCTGTTCGTTGATCGCCAGCGACATCTTTATAAATATCTCCTAGGCTCTTATCATCCCCCATCCCTTTTCGGATCAAAGACGAAATTCCAGCCGCAACAGGCTCAGTTAATCCTAGAGTGGCTCCACTTGTGGCCTTTCTGAGAAATGGCTGTCCGGCAACTCCACGCACAACATCCTCAGCGTAATCACCAAACCCTTTTTCCTTTTTTATCCCTTTGTTTCGTTCATAAGCTTCTTGAGATTTTTTATGCAATTCGCGATATTCAGGAACTGAAAAGCCAGCTTCTGCAGCATCTTTCTTTTCCTTATTCTGAAAATATTGCCTAGCTTGATTTTCGTCTTCAAACTCAACCAAACCGTATCCTGGGACCTCAACATTAATTGGCATACAATACCCCTATTAATTATTTTCAATCTCACCTGTTGCAGGATTGTAACGAAGCTTTGAACCTTTTTGAGAGGGAGCAGTATTAAAATTTATAACCTTATCATAATTAGGAATAACTTTAGTTGGATCAAGACCCGATTGTTTCGCAATCTGTGTCATTTC
>MWBQ01000013.1 GCA_002069605.1 Candidatus Atribacteria bacterium ADurb.Bin276 | reverse complement strand
AGCATAAAGTCTATACTATGTACAGTTTAACAAAGGCCAGGAGGTTTTTTCTTGAGCATCCCTAAGCAAAAAATATTCAAACCTAAATTCTATAGCTGGTTTATTGTTACTTTTAACCTTCTTTTTCTCGCCTTTATCCTTAATGGTTGCATTGGTTCAGTCAGCCAATTACCCGGTTATGAAAAAACAAAAGCAAACTGGACAGTTATGGTCTTTCTCAATGGCGACAATGACCTCGACAACCATGCCATAGCCGATCTAAATTCAATGGAAAGGGTAGGTTCATCCGATAAGGTAAATATTATTGTTCAGCACGATTCTTTACAGGGACCGGCTATTCGTTATCTCATCGAAAAAGATAACGATCCTCTAAAAATTAACTCCAAGGTTCTCCAACATTTAGGCGAAATTAACATGGGTGATGCAAATAACCTGGTTGATTTTATTCGATTTTGTGGCCAAAATTATCCAGCCGATAAATATGCCCTTATTCTATGGAATCATGGATCCGGTTTCAAAGGAAAAAACATTTCCTTTGATCAAACCTCATATAACGATTCTATTACAATTCCAGAATTAGGTCAGGCTTTACTGAGCGCAAAATCCATTCTAAATACATCAATCAACCTTCTTGGTATGGATGCTTGTCTAATGGCCATGGTAGAAGTAGCCTATGAAGTCCGGAAGAGTTCAAACCTTATGGTGGCATCACAAGAAAGTGTTCCAGGAGATGGGTGGGATTATACCACCTTCCTTGAAAGTCTCATCACCAATCCAGCCATGGAGGAAATCCAACTTGCTCAAATCATTGCTGATAGTTTTATCGATCAATTTCCTTCTCAAAATGTCAATATTTCTGTCACCGATCTGAATCAATTGGAAGAATTAACAGCAAACATTGGACTCCTTTCCAAAGCAATTTTATTAGATAATAAAACCTCTCCCCAGATTTATATTAATATTGGAGACTCCAGCCAATATTTTAGTGATTATGACTTTATCGACCTGGGTGACTTTGCTCAACTCTTGGCTGCCAATAGTGAAGTTCGATCTTCTGAGGTAAAATCTTCAGCCTTAATGATAAACAATCTCCTTTCTCAAGTTGTTCTTTATAATAGAACTCATGGTTTTGATGTGGAATATTCTCATGGTTTAAGTCTTTATTTTCCTTATAAATCCTATAATCCACAGTATGAACTACTCGTCTTTAATCGTGATACGTCGTGGAATCAAGTTATTCAAAAGTTATTTGCCTTGAGGAAAAAATAGTTAATTTTCAATAATTTTGAATCAGGGGCTTTTCATTTTTTCAATAATTTGTTATGGTATTTTGAAAAGATAGATTTTATAGGTTTAGGTCTTTTTTTTAAGTTGTTTTATTTCTTTACTTTTTTTCGGTAAAGTTGTAGTCATTTTTGCTTTTTTATCGTATAGTATATATGAATGCATGAAAAACAAGACGATCTCGTCTCAAACTCCAAAGGGCAATGAAAGGAGGTGCAACGAATTGGTAGGCCCAGGAGAGGGGACGAAGAGAGTAGCTGGAAGCCTGAAAAACAAGAGGGATCTAAAGAGGAAACATGGAGACTCTTGAATGACCCCTCCTTGGAAGGGCAGACAGCTCAATACAATCTAAGATAACTACCAAGGAGGCAATATCATGAAGAAACTGCTCATTGCATTAGTACTCGTTTTGGCTTTAGCTATTCCGGCTTTGGCCAATCCTTTTGTAGATGTGCCCTTGAATCACTGGGCATATGATGCCGTTCAGACTCTGGCAGCCAAAGGCTGTGTTATCGGATATCCCGATGGGACCTTTGGTGGGAATCGAGCCTTGACCCGGTATGAATTTGCTCAAGCCGTGGCTCGTTGCTTGGCCTACATGGAACAGTATGTTGACGAAGCTGGTTTAGCCACTCAAGAAGACATTGCCATGCTTGAAAAACTGATCCAGGAATTTGCTGATGAACTGAAGAACCTCGGTGTCACCGTTGAAGACCTCAAAAGAGCTCTGGGTGAAAACAGCCAGGCCATCAAAGCCTTGGAAGACCGAGTCGCTCTTCTGGAAAAATACGCTGAACCAGTGAAAGTGACTGGTGATTTCACTGCCACTTACACTGCGTACTTCCCAACTGATACTGACAAAACCGATGCTGCTTGGGAAGATGAAACCAATCTCTACATCGCTGCCACCATCAATGACTACACCACAGCTGGAATCACCTTGAGTGCTGTCAATTCACTCGGCTATGGTGATGCTCCAAACGTCACGGCTGATAATTTCTGGTTGATCTACCAGAAAGACGAGTGGTTCATCCAAGCGGGTGAAATTCGTCAGAACATGCTCGGTCTCGGTTTGGTGCTCGGTGATTACCAACCAGACGATCCTGATGATGATCGGGATTATGACCTCGATTACGAAGGATTCTATGTCACCTATACCCCAGAAGATAGTGATGTATTGTGGAAAGCCTTGGGCGACCTCAACGAGTTCTATGCGGTTCGTGCAGAATGGGAACACGTTGGTGTGATGGCCACCTGGATGCCAGAAGGCACTGAATTCTATAACGTCGATAGCGATCTGGTAGTCAGTGCTGATGTCTGGACCGACTTTGATGATTCCGATGTCAAGCTCACCGTTGAAGGTGCCTATGCTGCTCTCTCGGGTACTTACGGTGTGGCTGGTGAAATTGAAATCAAAGCCTCAGATGATGCCACCATCACGGTTGATGGTCACTACATCACCGATGGGTTCACTCCGGCTGATGCGACCACTACCACCACCAGTGCCTTTGCTGATGATGAAATGGGCTTTGGTGTCGGTGCTAGCTTTATTCTCTCCGGAGATGAAGAAGGCGATGACAGCTGGACCTTGGATCTGTCCTACGACTGGGCAGCGGCTATTTCCACTGGCGACATGGTCACCAACGAAGTGGAAGGAACGGTGACCTACGTGCCCTTTGAAGCGGCCAAGGGTGAAACTGGAGTCATTCACGGTCTGTATGACTTGATGGATAGTAGCTTCAAGGTCTATGGTGCTTATTTGAACTACCCACTCGATCTTGACAGTGAAAACAACGAAGCCTACTTCAGCGTGAGAGGCCAATATGATTCAGCCAATGCTGAAATCACCGCAGTGGGTGCTTTGGCTTACGAATGGATCGAAGAAAAGACCACCCTCACCGTGGAAGGTCGTTACGACAGTGTCACACCAGCTGGTGTCCAGCCCTGGAGCGCAATGGCTGAAGTGGCCTGGGAAATGGCTGACAAAACCAATCTGACCTTGACCTATGAAATCGGGACCTGGGAAGATGAATACGACGATAACTGGACTGGGAATATTGTTGATAATCTTGGGACGTTCACTGCCGAAATCTCAGTCAGCTTCTAATCCAGTATTATATTCATTAAAAAAGCCCTGGATGATTCTTCCAGGGCTTTTTTAATCTCTTAAGCACTCGCTAACCAAAAATTATGATAGATCAGTTTGGCAATATTATAGGAAGTATTCTCCACTAAGTATTCAGCTTTCAAAAATGCTTCGTTTTCATTTATTGGACCATTTACGATGGAAAACAAAGCTAATACTTTGTCTCCATAAATCGAATACGCTTCTTCTTCTATCTTCCCGGCTAAAAGCATCAGTGGTTTATTGTGCCTTTGACATAACTCATAAATACCGCTAATTACCTTTCCATAGAGAGTTTGTTGATCAATTTTTCCCTCTCCACTAATGATGAGGTCACTGGTTGTGATCTCTTCTTCAAAATTTAGTAATTCCATAATAAGCTGAATACCAGAGGTAATTTGCGCATTAAAAAATCCACAAAAACCGGCTCCAATCCCTCCTGCTGCTCCAGAACCTGGAATAGAATCAACTTCTTTGCCGGTTTTTTCTTTAATCATTTTTGAAAAATGAACCAAACCCTTATCGAGGAATAAAACATCTTCCTCATTCGCTCCCTTTTGGGGAGCATAAACACTCGCCGCACCTTCTGGCCCAAAAAGGGAATTTTTGACATCGCTGGCAATGAGAATTTCCACTTCATTCATCGCTTTTTCAGCACCTTCAGTATCTATTGCTTGAACCTTTGGTAAATTTTCTCCCATACCAGGCAATAATTTTTGATTCTCATCATAAAACTTCACTCCTAAAGCAGCTAATGCACCCATCCCTCCATCATTGGTAGCGCTCCCACCAATGGCTACAATCACTTTTTTACAACCATTTTTCACCGCATCGTTTACCAATTCTCCAACTCCAAAGGTGGTCGTGTATCGAGGATTTCTTTTTTGTATTGGAACCAAAGTTAAACCGGCTGCTTGAGCCATTTCGATTATCGCGGTTTTTTGATCATCGAGAATGAGGTATTGAGCGTTCACTTTTTCCCATAACGGACCGGTTATTTCAGTTTTTATCAATCTCCCTCCCAAACCATAATAGAGTGCCTCTATAGTCCCTTCTCCACCATCGGCTACTGGTTTTTCAACAATTTCAACGTCATGAGTACAGCGTAAAAATCCTTTCTTTATAGCATGGCAAACTTCATAACTTGATAAACTCCCTTTAAACGAATCAGGACAGAGAAGAATTTTCAATTCCAATAAACCTCCTT
>MWBQ01000012.1 GCA_002069605.1 Candidatus Atribacteria bacterium ADurb.Bin276 | reverse complement strand
GTTAAGCTGCAGATCTTGAAAAATCGGTTTGGAGATATCGGAAAAGTTGAAATGATATTTAAACCGGCTAAATCAATTTTTAGGGAGAAAAAGGTTAATGGTTGATAATGTTACCTTATCCTTGAGAGAGATTGAGAACTACCGGGGTCAGGGAAAAGGGAAGCCATCTGGTAAGTATTTGAGATTTTTTTGCCCGATTCACGGAGGAGATCATCAAAGAAGTTTTCAACTGAATTTAGAAACTGGCCATTTTAAATGTTTTACCTGTGGGGCCTGGGGGTATCTCGAAGAATCTAAAAAAGAATGGAGAAAGGATAAGATCCAACCTTATCATGAGCCGATCCCAAAGCCCGAGGAAGTGAAACCCAGGCCGGAATTAAGGTTAATTCTTGAGGAACTTCAGAAAGCATTAAAAGGGTCCTGGGGTGAAAAATATCTTGAGAGGCGAAAAATACCTTTATCAATTGCTCAAAGTTGCGGGATAGGGTATGCGGAATCAGGTAAATGGCCACATCTGGGAAAAGATGGGAAACCAATCTATCAATGGAAATGGGGCCGGCTGGTTTTTCCACATACCAACCTCCAGGGCGAAATCATCAACCTGTATGGCCGAGCGGTAGGAAGTGATGAGAAAACACCAAAGGAAATAAGGCACGATCATTTACCAGGCCATAAAGGAGTATTTAATGCCCAGGTGTTGAATAGCCAAACGGTTTTTATTTGTGAGGGTGGGTTTGATGCTTTATCACTTATGGCAGCCGGTTATAAAAATTCTTGTGCGGTGTTTGGAGTAAATGGGTTGCGGTGGTCCTGGGTGAAAGCTCAAAGGGTGGTTTTTTGTTTTGATCAAGATACAGCCGGCAGCCAGTGGAAAGCCTTGGCCAAAGAGGGGGCAAGGTTGGGCAAAGAGATCTATTTTTTACCCGGTGAGGTTTTTCATGGTTACAAAGATTTGAATGAATTATGGGTAAAGAAAGAAAAGATTGATATTGGAGAATGGAAAGATCCGGAAGTTATAACCCGATTGCCAGGGGGAGAAAGTGAGATCATGGCCACGATCCAAGAAACCTATAAGGTTATCTCCGGAATGTATCAACCCGGGTTTTTGGCCTGGTGTGAAAAGAACAACCCCAAAAAGTATCAGGAAATAGAGGAGCTCCAAGGTTGCATTGAAGAAGCAGCCGAGAATAAAGATCTGGGAAAGTTAAAGGTTGAATTAAATAAACTGGTCGATCTTTTTAAAAGGAGGTAAAGAATGGAAGAACGGGAAACATTTGAATTAATCAATGGATTTTTTCGCATGGGTGCATTACAGATCCAGTATAAACATTTATTGCTCGAGGTGCGAAGCGTTATAGATCACCACAAAGGAAAAACCGTTGATGAGCTATTAAATAGCGAAAGGTATAAAAAAACGATTGAAAAACAAATAGAGCTAGAGAAAAAAAGAGATAGCACCTTTGATGAAGATTTCAATCTTTTTAAAAAACTTTTCTATTTGCAGGAACTTGAGGAACTATGGGGGGAAGAAGCGAGAGAAGCAGAATACAAATTTAAACAAGAACTCATGAGTTATTTTATGGATATCCGGGAAGATCCTTTATTGGAAAAGGCAATCAAAGAATTTATAGAGCTTGGAGAAATGCCCGGTATCAAGTCAACCCAAAAGGCCTTTGATTTGCTGCTTTCTCTTTACCTGGAAATGAAAAAAGAAGCCTGGGAAATGAGAAAGCAAGAGGATGTATATAAAGAATATTTATATGAGGAGCTATTAAAAATAATTCCTATGAAAAATAGTAAAAATGAAAGTGAATGCAAATAAATGAAACCAAAGGGCGGAAAATTAAACCGGAAAATGGAGTTGGCCATAGTAGCCCTCCTTAACCAACCAACTATTATCATGGCAGCGGAGGATGCTGGAATATCAGAAACCACCCTATGGCGATGGTTACAGCGTGAGGATTTTTCCAAAGCCTATAGAGAAGCTCGAAAACAAGCGGTTAATCAAGCCATTGCCCATATTCAAAGAATATCCGGGGAAGCGGTAAACACCCTCCGAGAAGTGATGAATGAGGGGAGAAAAGAAACCGCAAGAGTTACAGCAGCCCGGGCAATATTGGAACTTACCTTGAAGGCTTACGAAATTGAGGATCTGGAAAAGCGGATCGAGGTCCTCGAGGAAATGATGAGGGAGAGATCATGAATTTTAAACACAGAATAAAGAGCCTGGAAAGAAAAACCCAAATAGGAAAAGAATATAAACCAGCAGTACTCTTTGAAGACGATTTTCCCAATCCTGATGAGCTCCAAGAGAAAAGCGAAGAATTGAATAAAAAAGGATTTATGGTTTATATCGTTAAATTTTTAGATGCCCTCAAAAGGGTAAATATTAAAAGAAAGGAGGCGAGATAGTGCAAAGGGTAAAACTTCAAAATGAAGGTACCAATAAAACGGTTAACATGACAGACCTTGAGTGGAAGTTGCTTAGTATTTTAGCTCATGAAGCTGGATGGAAACCGGCAGCATTGCCCATAAGTATGGAACAAAAAAAGGTGATAACATCCTGGGCAGAAAAAAACTACCTTCTCTCGTTAGATGAAGCCAGAGAAATGCAAATGGCATTAAAGCGAATTTCTGAGCTTCATAACCTCGATCTGGGGAACCTTTTAGAAACCCTTTATCCTTTAACCAGTCAAGGAAGTGTTCGAGTAACCATTAATTAATACTTGGCCGGGCTAACCCCCGGCCTTTCTTATGGAGGTAACAGGTGAAATTAGAACCAAGAATAAAAAAGCTGGAAGATCAAACCTCACCAGTTGATTGGAGCAAGGTGAAAATATACGATTGGAGCAGCACACCCGAGGAACTCGAGGAATTGGCACGACAAGAAGCAGCCGGAGAAACGGTAATTATAAGAATAAAACTTTTAAAAAAAGAAGAAGAACCAGAACCACCAGGACCACATTTTAATGATGTTAAGTTGAAACCCGGGCAAAAAATTGCCATTGCACTTTAAAAATAGGGTTATTCCTCTTACTGCAATTGGCGATCGCTTCCAGGATCCGAAAAGCAAGGAAGAATTTAAAAGGGAAGGCGATCAATGGTATTTGGGTATTCCTTACTTTGGTTGGGTGAACCTGGATAATGTATTTTGCTTTTATGAGTAATTACAGTTTTTACAGCTTATAAAAAAGGAAGAAAACAGAAAGAAAAAAAGGGGGTGAATATTAAAATATGGCAAGGCGTAGGTGGGCGTGGACTTCTCACCAGTTAGACAAGTTAGAAAAAATAAAGGCTATTTTTGAGGAATTAGAGGCCTATAAACCCTTAACCTTGAGGCAAGTATATTACCAATTGGTAGGAAAGGGTTTTATAGAAAATAAAAAAAGTGAATACGGAATGCTTTCTAATTTACTGAAATGGGCAAGGATAGACGGTTATATATCCTGGGACGATATAGAGGATCGGGTGAGAGCATTCCACAATTTAAGAATGTGGAAGGATAAGGGGTATTTTATTGCTGAAGAATTGGATAATTTTCTGAAGGGGTATAAACGAAACATACTACAAAGCCAGAGAAAATATATTGAGACTTGGATCGAAAAGGACGCCTTAAGTTCATTATTTAGTAGGGTTTGTTTAAAATATGGGGTTCCGGTGGTGGTATGCCGGGGGTTTTCATCGGTGAGCTTTTTAAATGAATTTAAGGGAAGACTATGGAATCACAGTGATAAGGAATGGATCATGCTTTATTTTGGTGATTTTGATCCATCAGGGGTGGAAATGTTAGACGCCATGAAAAAAACCCTTGAGGGTGAGCTTCAAATGCCAGGAATTACCTTTAAACGAATTGCATTAACCAAGGAAGATATTTTTAAGTATCGCTTACCAAATAACCCAGACGCTTTGAAGAAAACCGATCCAAGAGCTAAAAAGCACCTTGAGAATTATGGTGAATTAGCGGTAGAGCTGGACGCCTTACGTCCTGATACTTTGG
>MWBQ01000011.1 GCA_002069605.1 Candidatus Atribacteria bacterium ADurb.Bin276 | reverse complement strand
AAAAGCCACCGGAGACTCCAAAATGAAGGTTGTACGAAACAAAAACTTCATCGAGGAGGAATATCCGATGGCTCATAAGAATCATACACCATTTCTTAAAAAAATGCTCCTTGAATTCATGACTGAACCTGATCCTCTCTATGCTATGCTCGAGTGGTTGACGAACGAACTCATGAAACTGGAAGCTGAAAACAAAGTTGGAGCTCAAAAAGGAGAACACTGTCCCACCCGAACCACCCATTTCTCTGGAACGAGAGTCAGACGATTTGATACGAGGCTAGGAACCATCTATCTTCTAGTTCCAAAGCTCCGGAAAGGAGGCTATATTCCCTTCTTTGTGACCGAAAGGAAACGCTCTGAACAAGCTCTCCTCGAGGTGGTTCAAGAAGCCTTTATCAATGGCGTTTCCACTCGAAAAATGGAACGTCTTGCTCAAAGCTTAGGGATTGAGTCCCTCTCTGCTAGTCAAGTCTCAGAAATCACCAAAGACCTGAATAATCAAGTCGAATGGTTCCGTACCCGTCCTTTGGAAAAAGAATACCCAGTTATCTGGATTGATGCTCTCTATGAGAAAGTTCGCTGTGAAAAACACGTCATCAGCATGGCTATTGCTGTTGTCCAAGGTATTACGAAAGAAGGAAACCGAGAGATCCTGGCGGTCGAACCGATGTTTGCCGAATCAGAAGACACCTATACTCATCTCTTTGAACAGCTTAAAAGACGAGGAGTGGAAAAAGTCTGGCTCTGTGTCTCCGATGCTCATAGCGGACTCAAAAATGCCATTCAGAAATGTTTCTTAGGATCAAGTTGGCAACGGTGTAAAGTGCACTTTATGCGAAATATTTTGGTCCATATTCCCCATAAAGAAAAAGAATCCTTTGCCGCGAAACTGAAACAAATCTGGAATCAACCTGACCAAGAGTGTGCAAAACGGTATGCTCTGTTGATCATCCAGGAGTACCGAGATCGCTTTCCCCAGGCCATTGCTCTTTTAGAGGAAGGACTGGAAGATTCCTTACAATTCCTGGCTTTTCCCCACCTTGACCAACGAAAGATCTCTTCAACCAACTCGCTCGAGCGAGTTCATAAAGAGATCCGTCGCCGAACCCGAGTCGTAGGGATCTTTCCTACCACCGATTCCTATCTCCGGTTGGTCGCGAGTTATCTCATTGAGTATACTGAAGACTGGATGAGTAGTAAAAAGTATATCAGTCCTGAAGCGATTACCAAGCAACAAGTAGAGCTTCTAAAAATAGCCTAAGAAAAAAAAAGAAAAGAAAATAAAAAAAGAAAGAAAGAGGCTGTGGATAGATGGACAACCCTGCGGGTTGACCAAGAGATCCACAGCCCGACGACTCATGAATAGCTCTTCACTAAAATACCAGAAAGAATTGACCAAATAGAAAGATTGTATTCTTCTCTTTGTTTATTTTCCATATTCATAAAAAGGAGGTGAATCAATCGAGTTATTACTCAAAGAGAGATGACTTTCCATTCAAGTAAGGTCATCTCTGTGTTTAAAAAGAGTCTCCGGTGTTTGCTAAGAGTAAATTGCGAACATTATTTGACACATACATCTATTCCACATTTCGGTATTTTGCCTTTAAACGCACTATTATTATACCAAACCAGCCAAAAAGAGAGGAATAAACGATAAGGAGTATAAAATTGTGGATCGTGAAAAGTGAGCCGTGAATCAAAAAAATCGCAAAACGGAGAAACGTCTTTTATTGTCTAAATTTCTGAATTCCTTTTCAAAAAATTGATAACTTCATTTTTAACTTGAACCGGATTTCCTTCCAGGATTCTCATTTCCAAATCTCGGACAAACTGGACCAAATCATCCCATGGTAAGGAATCAGTGTTATTAACAATTTTTAAAATTTTCTGATGGGCAGTATCCGAAACCTTTTCATCATCTTCCCATAGTTTTTCAATAATCTTTTCACCGGAACGGATACCGGTTACTTCGTATTGAACATCTTTTCCTAAATCATATCCCTGTATTTTACAAAATTCTTTTGCCATATCTAATATAGGAATCAATTCACCCATCTTCAACACATAGGTTCCACCATTGTCGCCTAATAGACTCGCTTCCAGAACTAAAGTTACCGCTTCTTGGGTGGTCATAAAATATCTTTTCATCGCCGGATCGGTGATAGTAAGGGGTTGATTCTTCTGTAATTGACTTTTCCAAACTTCCAAAACATTTCCCCGGCTTCCCAATACATTTCCAAACCGGACAACTACCATCTTGGAACCAAGCTTTGATTTTATCGACGAAGAAATCAAAATTTCAGCCATTTTTTTGCTTAAACCCATCATATTCTCCGGTTCAACCGCTTTATCAGTAGAAATGGCTACCAATTTTTCGACTTCTTCTCCCATAGCTTCAATACAATTCAAGGTTCCAACTATGTTGGTAAGAAAAGCTTCTTCATGATTGTCCTCCATAAGAGGAACATGTTTATAGGCAGCAGCATGAAATATCATATTGGGATGATATATTTTTACGATATTTTTCATTCTTCCCAAACACCGGATATCACCAACCAAAGGATGAACCTGAGTTAAAATACTAAGTTCATTATTAAGGTCAAAAATACCGGTTTCGTTGTTATCCAACAATATGAGCTCAACCTCACTAATTGCTAATTGCCGGCTGATTTCACTTCCGATTGAACCACAGGCTCCAGTAATTAATATCCGTTTTCCTGAAAAATAAGCGGCAACTTTCTGCATATCAAAAAAAACTGGATCACGGGAAAGCAAATCTTCCATTTTAAATGGTCTTAAGATGTCAAATGATATCTTTTTCCCAATTAATTCATAAATCCCTGGCATGACTAAGGTTTCAATTTTAAGCGGAGAAACTAAATCATAAACCCTTTGAATGATTTTTCTTCCGGCACTGGGTATGGCTACAACAACCGTATCAATATTTTTCTTCTTGACAATCTCAGGGAGCTTATCGATTTTTCCCAATACTCGGATCCCATGGAGATGGGAATTGATCTTTCTCGCATCGTCATCAACAAAACCGACCACTCGATAACCCAGCTCAATATGTCGATTGATTTCCCGGTAGATTTTCTCCCCGGCATCCCCAGCCCCAACAATCAAAGCTTTTTTGGTATCCTTTTTTAATATACTAAGCGACCTTTCAGAATAATACCCAATAATAAAACGAGGGATTAGCATAATCCCAAAGCTAATTATTGGCGATAAAAAGAAAACCGAGCGAGGAAAGTTTCCACGAAAAAAAAGAAGAATAATAGCAATAAAAAAGGCGGTTACCAAGAGAACGGCCTTAATGAGTTGAATAATTTCCCTGAAGCTGGTGTATCTCCAAATTTGCCGGTAGGTTTGATAGTAGAATATAAAAAATAAACCAAGAATACTATTAACCAATGTTCCCCAGAAAAGTGCTTGCTGGTAACGGTTAATGACAGTATAGATATTGAGATCTAGACGCAACCAAAGCGCTATTATCGTGGCTAAGAAAAAAGCTAAAAAATCAATGATAAATTTTATTCTGGTCGAAAACATTCTTTCAATCTGCCTCACAAGAAACCTTATTAATAGAATTAATAATTATTAAAACTCTTTAAGAGAGTAAAATAAAGCCCCTAAAACAAATTACTCTGTAGGGGCGAAAATGGATTTTCTCCGCTGTTCTTATATTGTACCATCTTAAACACATTAACACGTGATGG
>MWBQ01000010.1 GCA_002069605.1 Candidatus Atribacteria bacterium ADurb.Bin276 | reverse complement strand
CCGCCGTAAAACGGCACCCCTCCAAGGAGGGGAATTGTTGAAATATTCCCCCATTGAGGGGGGATTAAGGGGGGTGTGCCTTTATCTTTTGGTTTGATCACTTATCACTTATTCCTGTATTTTCAGGACAGACCTTCATGCTGCTTTGCAGCACCAGATGAGGATGAAAATTTTAATCTCAATCCGTCATTGCGAGGAGCGTCTTATGCGACGTGGCAATCTCATTTAGCCATTCTTTTTTCCCCCCTCTCCCCCTCAGGTCTTTATCGATGGGAGAAAATAAGGATGAGGTAGGAATTATTGCTCCTCTCAACTCACGACTCACTTCTCACAACTCACGTTATTCCCAAAATTGAATTTATAATGATACAATACGATGGAAAAACAGGAGGGGGGAATTATTTTGTTCAAGACATCACTTTTTTTATTCTGTGTAATCCTGACGTCCATCTTTTTTTGCCTTCCAGCTTACTGCTTTGAAGGAGCCTTGCTCCCACCGGTCCAGGAAGAACTCACTTCTTATAATGACGAAATTCTCCAATTCACTCTACGACATCCTCCCAGTTGGAAACCAGTGAGTCAAGATCATCAAAACCGTCATTTTTTAGTCTTTTTTTCCCCAATCAAGGGAAATGATGATCATCTCCAAGATAATTTGAGCTGTTCGGTTGAAAATTTAGATCAACCAGTTACCAACGATGCCTATCTTAAAAAATCTCTGGATGCTTTCCAAAACCAAATCACCCAACTAACTATTGGGAATGCTTTCGAGGTATCAATTGCTAACCAAAAAGCCCTATCTGTTCCTTTTACCGGGATTTATCAAAATAACCAGCTTGCCTGGGTCTTAACCGTTCTCATAAAAGAGAATCAGGCCTATAGTTTCCTTTTAACTTCTGAACCTCAAAAAATTGAGAACTATTGGAAGCAAGTCAGTCAGATGATATCTTCCATTCGTTTTCAAGAAAAAACCTCCATTCCCATATTTCTTGCTCCTTCTACCCCACCCGAACAACCAAAAAAATCTCTCCAAATACCGACTTTTTCTGAACTTCAAGAAAAGTTATCAATTCCCAAAACCTCAGTCACCCCTCCAAAGGGAAAAATTGTATTCGCCAGCGAGAAACGGGGAGGAGATTTTGCCATCTGTGTCATGAATCCTGATGGAAACGATATTGCTCCTCTAACCGGAAATCATCATACTTTAGCCTGGCAACCATCCTGGTCACCGGATGGAAATAAAATCGTATTCACATCCTTTATCGACTTTCATTTCGAAATTTTCCTGATGAATGCCGATGGGAGTGGAGAAATCATGATCACCGGCGACACTGAGGAAAAAAGTTATCCGTCTTGGTCTCCGGATGGAACCCGAATCATTTTTTCGTCCAAACCTGGTGTTTCATCCAGCTCCAGTTTTGATCTTTTTGGTTCAACTCATGATCCCCAGGATAGCGAAATCTACATTATCAATGCTGATGGAAGCAACCGAATCAACATCAGCAACGACTCCAGCAACGATGTCGAACCGTCCTGGTCACCGGATGGAACCAAAATTGCTTTCTCTTCCAACCGGGATGGAAATTATGAAATATACCTGATGAATGCCGATGGAGCCGATCCAGTTCGACTAACTGAAAATTTTACTGATGACCATCGCCCCATGTGGTCACCGGATGGAACCAAAATTGCTTTCTCTTCCAACCGGGATGGAAATTATGAAATATACCTGATGAATGCCGATGGAGCACAAGTTGTTAATTTAACCAAAAATGGATTTACCGATTCCGAGCCGTCCTGGTCGCCGGATGGAAACTACATCCTTTTTGTCTCCAATCGGGATCGCAACGATGAAATCTACCGGATGAAAGCTGATGGAACTGAGGTAGTCAGGTTGACTAAGAATCCTAAGGATGATTGGAATCCCTGCTGGCAGCCAAAAGGAAATTAGCCGTGAAAAATTTTCTATTTTTTCTACTTATAATGAGTTTATCTTTAATTTCAATACCAGTTCAAAGTCAACCATTGGATCAGCTCACCCTGCCTCCCCTATCAACTCCTCCGATGGTTCAACTTACTTTGCCTCCTCTTGTACCTCCTCCGGTTGAGCAGGAAGTCAAACCTATTACCGAAAAACCAAACAATTTAATTATCTCGGAGAAAATTATATTTTCCCAGGAATTCAGTTCCAATGTTTTCCTCATCCGAGCGATCAACAAAAACACTTGGCAGGAAGAAAAGCTTTTCACTACCCTTCCCGACCAACAAAATAAAACCGTAACAATGTGGGAACCATCATGGGCACCAGACGGGAAAAAGGCAGCTTATGTTTTGTGGTATATCACTGGGGAAATTTATCTGATGAGTCTCGATGACCAATCCACCACTCGCCTCACTGATAACGATTTTGATGATAAAAATCCGGCTTGGTCACCCGATGGAACACAGATTGCTTTTTCTACCAACCGGGATGACAATTATGAAATATACCTGATGGATAAAGAAGGCAATAACTTGGTGCGACTCACCGAAAATGGTTTTGATGATGGAGATCCCTGCTGGTCACCCGATGGAACCAAAATTGCTTTTACTTCCCATCGAGATGGCAATAATGATATTTTCACCATGAACGCCGATGGTTCTAATTTTCGGAATCTCACCCGACATTCTGCTGATGATATCGACCCAGCCTGGTCGCCTGATGGAACACAGATCGCTTTTTCTACCAACCGGGATGACAATTATGAAATATACCTGATGGATACTCGGGGAACTAACCAGCAAAAACTAACCGATAATCCAAGCTTGGATACCGAACCCTGCTGGTCGCCGGACGGAAAACAGATCCTTTTTACCTCGGACCGAAGCGGAACTAGTAATCTTTATCTTTTAACCCTCGGGCAGGAATACGCCGAACCCTTTTTCCTAAAAGGATATATGACACAAGTAGAGTATTTTCTTAAGTATTTATCAGATACAGCTCAACCGGATGATAATGTTCCTAATATTATTCTTACTTTTCAACAAATTCTTACCTCCGCCACCAATTTAATAACTCAATTAACAACTTACCAACTCGAATTCATCGAAAAACCTAAATACCTTATCATTTGGCAAGCCGATTGGGTAAGAGTGAAAGAGTAAAAGAAAGTTCTATGTCGAGGGAAACGAGGGGAATATTGGCAAAAGGCCCCGAGGGGGCGAGGGGGAGAAAGAAATCATAAAGGATTAGATCCTCACGCGGGAAAGCACAGCTTTGGGTGATAGCACTGCATAGCCGTTGGCTGCTGATCCTCATGCTGCTTTCGTAGCACCAGATGAGGATGAAAATACTATTCGGTAATCAATCTCCTCCTATAGCAAAGGGAGTTAGGGGGATTTAAATTTTTTCCTGCTCCGTCATTTCGAGAAGTTCAACCGTTTCTAGGTTGGACGACGTGGCAATCTCATCCACCCACTCTGTCATTCTGAGGAGCGTATTATGCGACGAGAATCTTATCCTGCTCTTCCGTCATTCAGGCTTTATCACAATTA
>MWBQ01000009.1 GCA_002069605.1 Candidatus Atribacteria bacterium ADurb.Bin276 | reverse complement strand
AAGGCAGAAATACATTTTAAGCGTTTATCGGTATATTAGTAAAGTAAAATCCAGTTGTCTTGTTTGTGGTTCAAAGCAGCATCTTATTAAAACTAATGGTGAAGCAAATGAAATTTAGAGTTTGGGTGCCAGAGTTAAAAAAATTATTGCTGATGAGCCTAAAAAAACTATTTTCTTAGGTTGAGAGGGGGATGAATAAATCTACTGAAGAAAAAATTATTGGGGTGCTTAGAGATAGTTTTAAAATGCAAAATGGGATGAAACGACCTGACGACTTTCATTCTAGACTATTGGAAGTTGTTAATGGATTATCTGATAAGATAAAACATCTAGAATATCGCCTGCAAGAACTGAGAATTGCAATTGATCTATGGAATAGAAGGGGAGGAAGATGAAAATTAAATTAGAAAAATTTGAGGAGATTGAGGAAAAACTTAGCCCAGGACCTTGGGATGGTTTTGCCGCTTTATTAGAGGAAGATTGCCCAGTTTTGTACTTATACTCTAAATTTGAGTGGGTTGATCCAGAGGAAGAGCAAACTAACAAAAGGGCGAGTAGCCTTGATTTGAAATATATACCAAAAATGCGAGAGTCGTTTAGGGAGCTCATCCAGCTAGTCAAAAAACAAAATGATAAAATAGATAAATTATTGGCTATTATTAATGAAAACCCTGAACTTAATGGCGAAAATATCAGGAAAAATAACTTAAAAAATTTCAGGAGTGCATAATGTCGGAATTTGAACGAGAGATTTTTAGAACTATTCTCGAAATAGTAAAGAGCGGTGGAGTTCATGCTCTTTATGGGATTACAATTTATTTTGGATTTCAAATTTTGAAAATTTTAATTTTAGGGGGTTTTGTATGGACAATTATTCGTTTAACCTTCTCAACCATCAGGGAAATTTATTCCAACTGGCTCAAAGCCAAAGAAATGAGAGTCAGTTTGGTTTCAAAAGAGCTTTCGGAGAATATTTTATCAACGATCAAAAGCTACCAGGACTCTATGGCTTCGATCCTCAGAGAAATCTCCAATGGTTGCTCTCCTCCGCCACCACCGCCGGAGCGAGTGGAGGAGGTGGGGGCGCAATCTACCCAACAACCAAAAAGCAGAAAATAGAGAAATGGATTAATCTATTGAATGGAATTACAGAAGATTTTTGTAAAAGAATTGAAAAATTTGAAAAGGTTACAATCAAAATTTAAATTGTTAAAAATACTCCTGTTTTTTAAATAAATTAAACAAAAAAATATGTATAAAAAAACTGATAATTTATACACATCGAGCTCGATATGTATAGAAAACCTTGAAAATTATGATTTCATTAAATGAAGTGTCGCTAATAGGGAACGTTGGACAATCCCCAGAGAAAAAGCAGACAAAAAACGGAAAAGATTACGTCGCTTTTAGTTTGGCAACAAATGAAAAATGGAAAGACGCTCAGGGGAATCTCCAAGAGTCTACCGAATGGCACAATCTAAAATTCTACGACAAACTTGCCGATCTTGTTTCGAACTACGTTTCGAAGGGGGATAAAATCTTTTGCAAGGGGAAGCTCAAGACTTCTGAGTATACCGACAAAGAGGGGATTAAAAGGAAGGGTACTGAGGTTGTATGTAAAGAGGTTATCTTTCTAGGGAACAAATCTTCAAAGAATGAAGAAATTACAATGGATGAAGCGATTAGACGAATGGGTGGAAAAGAAGTCCCGATCGAAAATGGAGACATACCGTTTTGAATAAAGGTCCCTCTGAAGACATTCTTCAACAGCATTGCTTCCAATGGTTTCGGCTGCAATACCCTGACAGGATCATTTATCATGTCCCCAATGGAGGCAAGAGAAACTACCTAGAGGCCGTTAAATTCAAGAGAATGGGTGTTGTGGCGGGGGTCCCTGATTTGGTCATTCCTGAACCAACCCAAGAGTACCACGGGCTATACATCGAGCTAAAGGCTAACAAAAACAAACCTACTGCAAACCAAAGAACCATGATTGAGCAGTTAGCGTCCAGAGGTTACAGGGTGGAGGTTTGTAATGAGTTTGAACAATTCAAGAGGGTTGTGAAAGGGTATTTTGAAGGGAGAATGAAGTTCACTTTGTATATGACGCAAAAAGAATTCGAAGAGAAATTTAGTAATTAGGAGTGTGGCGCCAGTAATGGTTCGCGGAGTAATTACAAGCCCTTGCGATAGGAGGTTGTTCCCTAACCACATTCTTACTTTTCCGGAGGTATCCAAGAGGTTAAAGGGGGTAGACTGTAAATCTATCGGCGTTAGCCTTCGGGGGTTCGATTCCCACCCCTCCGGACTATAATTTTAAACATTTTAAATAAAGGGTTGATATGAGCGCAAAAAAAACGCCTTACAAAATAGTTAGAACATACTCAGCGGGAGCTTTTTTAGCGATAGTTGAATCTAGAAACGGCAAAGAAGCTGTTTTGAGAGATGCAAGACGCCTTTGGTATTGGGATGGAGCTGCGTCTCTTTCTCAATTAGCTATGGAGGGGACGGTTGCTCCAGAAAATTGCAAATTTCCGATATCCGTTGATAGAATTGAGGTGATGGAGGTAATCGAGATTTTAGACGTTACTCCAAAAGCAAAAGCTAGCATTGATGAGGTCGCCATATGGAAAAGGTAGACTCTGGTTCTGGCTTCGCGGACGGTTCTGGTTTCGGTAAAGGTTCCTGTGACGGTTCCAATTTCGGTGACGGTTCCGGTCTCGGTGACGGTTTTGGTTCTGGTATCGGTTTCGGTGACAATTCCTCCGGTAATGGTACTGGGGACTTTCACGGTGACGGTTCTGGTTATGGTTGCAGTTCCTGCTCCGGTTATATTTCCGGTTCTGGTTTCGGCAAAGGCGATGGTAGCGGCTCCGGCCACTTTGACGGTGACGGCAATGGATAAACGGTTAATAAAAGATAGTGATAAAGCTGGTTCAGATGATGGCGGGGGG
>MWBQ01000008.1 GCA_002069605.1 Candidatus Atribacteria bacterium ADurb.Bin276 | reverse complement strand
GAAAAATAACTTTGAACGGTGTAAATCCTCCCTCAAAAAGTAATTATAATATTCATAGTAGTGGGCTGTCAACGGGAAGGGTCGAAGAACCCTTATGTAAAGAGGGTTTAGAGGCCTACCACGAAAAACTTCTTCTTTCTGCTGAATGTTATAAATCACGAGGAATAACGTGTTTTCCTACACAAGAAAAAAGACCGCTTCCAGGCTTCTTTTATCAAGAATTGCTCAACCGGAATATGACCATTGAAGAGTTAAAAGATTTATTTGTTATCCACCAAAAAATTATTACCGGTTTGGCAATCCTGGGGGCGTACGTACCACAGCAAGAGGCCTATTTAAATGTTATTGATATTGATTGCTTACCGGCACTTGAAAAGATAAAAAAAACCGGAATGGCTGATTATTTATTTACCACCAAGGTGAAAACCTTCCACGGGTACCATTTTTGTATTTTAACCACTTATGAAGTGCAAGGGTACAAAAATATTTATTTTGAGGGTCGCAAGGTCGGGGAATACAGAGGGGTGGGTTCCTACTGGATTGCACCACCAAGCGAGTTCATAATGAAAGACAAAGAGGATCCGGGAAAAATGAATTTTTATTATTACCGGTTTTTAGATCCAATTTATCCAATTATAAAAATTGGGGAAGAAGAAACAAAGTGGATCCTCGACTTTTTCCAGGTGAAGGGAACCAGGACCAGGGGAACTATTAACCGGAAAGAAAAAGAAAGCATACCAGGAATAAGCGAAAGGCCAGACTCCACCACAGAAAAAATTTATCAGGTTGAATTTAAAAGGGGTATAACCGGCAATCATGAGAGGTTATTTGCATTACTGGGGTATTCGGGGCTTTGTCCATTCCACGAGGAAACCAATCCCTCTTTTGGTTTTTATACTGCTGAAAATGGCAAAAAGAGGGCTAAAGACTTTCACGACGGGGAAAGCTATTCAATGGGTGAGTTATTTTTATACTATCCCAAGGAACCGACACCCAAGGGGGCAATTGAAGAACCAGAGGAAAGGGAAAAGCTGAGCAAGGGACTTTATACGGTTTTTAATAAAATAGTTAATTGTCTGAGTGAAAATATCGACAATATCGAGGCTTCTATCAATTCTGAACCATTCCAGAAAATGATAAATGGCAAGAGAAAAAGGAACCGGTGGGGATACAAAAAAGCACTTTTATTTATATTAGGGCTGGTACTACTGAGGAAGAAAAAGAGCTTTATATTACCGATTGAAATTATAAGTAAACTCATAGGTGTATCACGTATGCAAGGGTTGAAATTTTTAAAACAATTAGAGGCAGAAAATTTCATTAAATCGAGATATAAAAGAGTATCCAAAAATTCAAAATATAGGGTGTGGGTATATAAAAAGGGTGAACGATTGAAGACAATTTTATAAACTTCAAAAGTTTACTGAGAAAAGTGTTTTTCTTTTCTCAGGTTACATATATCTTTATCTTTAATCAGTATCCTTCGATCTTAAACGTTTCTAAAAGGTCACGTCGGCCAAAATTGGCCAGGAAAACCCAATCACCTGGAAAGGGTAAAAATGGGTTCTCAAAAGAGGTGGGATATATAAAAAACCCTTCACCCGGAATATTTCAATCCACCCAGGGGCGTTTTAAAGGGGGTTTCCGGGAAGGTTTGAGGGCAGGTTTTAATAGAACAAACCAGGAACAAAAAGGGAACAATTCCAGGAATTAAAAAAAGGGGTGATCATTAAAAAAAATGATAAAGCGAGTTGTTAAAGACAAGGAAACACCATATCTAAAGATGAACAAAAGTGCCATTTATGACAATACCTTAAGTTTTAAAGCTAAGGGAATATTTGCTTATCTTTTGAGCCGTCCGGACGACTGGCAATTTTACGAGATTGAAATCGCGGAACATTCAACGGACGGTATAGCCTCAGTTAAAGCGGGAATTAAAGAGCTCATCGATAAAGGATATATCACCCGTTCCAGTAGAAGAAATGAAAAAGGAAAATTTCAAGGTTATAGTTATGAAGTTTACGAAGTTCCGCCCCAAGTCTTGGATACGGCAAAAGAAAGAAAACAGCCTAATAGTTCAGCATTGAAAGAAAATAAATACTTTAGTTTTGAAGAAATAAAAGAAATAGCTGGATATTATTGCAAGGCTTATCAAGAGAAGTTCAGGAAACCTCACCCATCTATCGATGACGAGTGGAAAAGGCGATGGGTGAATGAGTTAGGGAACTTTGCAGAATTATGCTCATTATCGGTTGAGGATGTTTTGCAAATGATTGATGAATATTTTTCCCAAGAATATAAACCAGGCTATGACTACAATATCCGACATTTTTCATCAAAGGGGATATTAGAAAACTTGGCATTTCAAATTGGCATAGATGGGTTTTTAGTGGGTTCGGTTTAAAAATGATACAGTATCCAATTTTAATGAAATTCGCATTTTTTCCCATGGTTGAAAAATTTTCACCGAAAGCCGATTTTCCGACAATGGGTTTTCCGACAACGGGTTTTCGCATACTACTAAGTAATAATATAACTAAGTATTAATAGAACTAAATAATTAAAAAGAATGGTGCACCAATGTGCACAGGTCTTTTTTTTAAAAAGAATATTTTATACCTTTGAAGAAATTAATAAGTAATATTCTTCAGGAAGAAAAAAGGGTTTGTATTATGTCAGTTTTGGCACATTATCGCGACTTTTCCGACGCGGTATAAAAGGGGGTGAATATTAAAATATGG
>MWBQ01000007.1 GCA_002069605.1 Candidatus Atribacteria bacterium ADurb.Bin276 | reverse complement strand
GGGGCACAATGTATTTTGTGCCCTATTAATTTAGCGACATGCCATGGCATGTCGAATCCTGGGTTTTCATCCTCATCTGGCGTCACGAAAGTGGCATGATGGTCTATTCTGAAAAAAGGGTAAGAATTGAGTGTGAGTATTGAGCTGAAAAAATTTTACTTTCATCCTCGCCTTGTCCCGTTTTTCTTCTTTTTTCCTCTCCCCTGGTGGGAGAGGATTAAGGTGAGGGGGAAACATGAATAGCTTATCGAGCTTTTACTTCATATATCCAAACCTGTTTTTCATACTGGATTTTCACACTCATCCCAACTCTCTCCCATCAAGGGAGAAGGAGCAATTAAATCAAAGAAATATGAAGAAATTGGTTCCTGCTCCTTGATTCTAACAACTTTTTCCTCTTTATATTTCAGGAAAACTCTTCAAAACCGGTTGACATAACCATCAAATTGATATATATTTTTGCAGTTGATGAGTGGGCCATTAGCTCAGTTGGTAGAGCACCGGACTTTTAATCCGGGTGTCGAAGGTTCGAATCCTTCATGGCTCACCATTTTTTTTATAAAGCTAAAAATTCAATTTCCCGGTTTCCTCAGTTTCTTTTTAAAAAAACCCGAATTAAATCACTTAAAATCCTGATAAAGTTTTATTGTTACCTCAACCAAAAATATTGATATGAGAAGAAATGATCGTCAATTGTCATCATTTGATTAACATCTTATATAGAAATGAATTAAAAAGTGAAAAAACTCAAGAATCAAGTTTTGATCCTTTCATTCTTCAAAAGTAAAATTCATTCATCTTTTCTTGTTACAGTGGTTTAAAAATGGTAAAAACTGCTTTTTCTAAAAGAAGAATAACCCACTACATTACAATTTTTGTAAATTATAATAATGGGTTTGGGGTTAAAAAAAAGCTAAAAAATATTGTTTTTATATAATAAGTAAAAAAGATCCTGTAATTTTCTTTCGGTTTGTGGGTATAAGTCTATTTATTTCTTTACTTTTTCTTCTTGTGACTTACGCATTCTTTTTGATTCGGTATCAGCTTTGGTTAAAAGGTAAATCATCCCACCTAAACATAAAAGAAAAATACCGATACCAATAGGTGAACTCCATCCTAATAATAAAAATAGGGATTCCACAATTACCCCTCCTATCTTATTAATCTGGATAAAATAATATCATAAAAAAATCTTCGCGATTGGTTAAGCTTGGGGAAATTCCATCTTATGAGATCATTTAGTTAAAGAATTAAATACCTCATTATTAGAAATCTATCTTGAAAATACCGAAATGATTTTTAGAGGTAACTCATATTGAGCCACTAACCAGGATCTTATTCTGGGCTTTTACTCTCATCCTCACCTTCTCCCATCAAGGGAGAAGGAATTAGAGTGATGCGTCATCCTGAGTCCTCGCTTATTGAGGACATGAAAATCTCATCTGACACCGAAGGCGTCATCCTGAGGCTTCGTATTTTGAAGCCGTGAGGATCTCATCATTCAATTATTTTTTTAAAAAAATACTAAATGAGATTGCCACGTCATCTAACCAAAAAACGGTTAGACTCCTCGCAATGACGGATTTGGAATGGGCATGATAAATCAAGCTCCTACAAAAGATTATAAATTTGAGGGGGCAATAAATTGCTCCTAATTATAATTTTTTGGGATTCGATCTTGATTCTTGAATTTTAAAAAGGCTAGGGGCGAACCTATGTGTTCACCCCTACGGTTTCAATATATCTAATTTTTTATTGTCTCATAATATTCCAGTATTTTTTCCTCGTAGGGGCAGCCCTGTTTGTATGTCCCTTATTATTTTGAGATAACAACATTTAATTTCCCTCCTTGGAGGGGTGCCGCTTTGCGGCGGAGAGGGTGCCTTTCTATTTTAAGGTTCTTCTCCTAAATAGTTGATAGAAAAGTGAAATAAAAATGGACACCGCCTACTTTCTGAACACAGTATTTGTATCAGCAAAACCAATCCAGAGGAGGCAAAGCGATGTCCCAAATGTAGCTTTAATCCTTTTTTGGTTTTTGTCGATTCAAGGTGTTCAAACAATGTCAATAATTTAGCTCAAACCTAAAAAAGAAATTTATAATTTCATTTTTATTAAATCGAAATTCCCGGTATTGGCAGCTTCTAAAATTGGCGCCATATATTCATCTACCTCAGATGCGTTAATTTGAACCGGCAAGCTTTTGAGCTTCATTTCTAACTGGGGATCTTTGGCCGCTTGCAAAGTGCGTTCAATATATTGATCATTAAATCCCGGAAGATCTGATAATTTTGTTGGAAAATTAATGCTTTTATAAAACTGGATTAATCCTCCCGCTACCTCAATCCCTAAATCTTTTCCGTGCAATTGATTGAGATTCGACGAGATAAAACCCTTTTCCTTGAGAAGATTTCCAAAAAACCGGACTTTTTCTTCAATAGCAGGAGCAAAAAAAACGGTATAATAAATATTCATAATACCACAGGCTCGACCATGGCTTGATATATCTACCAGGGAGTAACTGGAAAGATGAGCGCCATTGGTTCCACAAATCATAATTGCATATCCACCTAAATCGGTACCAAGACCTAGTCCTTCTCTGGCTTCAAAATCT
>MWBQ01000006.1 GCA_002069605.1 Candidatus Atribacteria bacterium ADurb.Bin276 | reverse complement strand
ACGGTTCTTTTCTCGGATATTTTTTAAAGCATCGGCAACCTTCCGATCGATGAGCCGAAAATCTCCCACATCAGCCGGCATATTGATCTCGGTCATTCGTTGTAGAAAACGGTAAAAAAACGCCGAGGTCGTTTTTTTGAAAGCTGACTCACCCTTCCGCTGTTTTCTTTTCCCATAGACGACCTCAAAACCCTGTTTCCATTTATCTATCATGTTTGGTATCAATTCCGGTGGATCTTGCAGATCGGCATCGATGATGACTATGCCTTGCCCCGATGCATAGTCTAATCCGGCGGTTGTTGCGGCTTCATGACCAAAATTTCTGGCAAAGTGAATTGCTTTTAGGTTTGGATCGTTACGGTGAATCTCATCAAGGATTTCTCCAGTTCGGTCAGAGCTTCCATCGTTGATAAAAATAAGTTCATAGGGCTCTCCAATCTCATCCATTACTTTTTTTAAACGTTTATAGGTTTCCGCAATTACCGGTTCCTCATTAAAAGCCGGTATAACCACTGAATATTGAATGGTCTTCATTTTGTTGATCCTCAATTTTAAATTATTTTATATATAAAAAATCCAGCTTGGGATCCAGCGTAAAAATCTTGCGGCATAAGCTCGATCTATTATCATACCGGAGATAACTGGATAAAACATCACAAAAAGGATCACAACGATGATTAGGTAGATAAAGACGAAATACTTAGAGCCATGATATTTTTCTAAAAATTCTCGAATAAGGTACACGATTGAAAAAATAACAAAAGGAACGCTAGCAAAATAATGATAAATGAATGTTAGACGAGGAATAATTGCCCAGGGGAGATATTGGGAAAAGAAACCGGCAAGAATAAAAAAGAGGGTGGTGTCTCTTTTTTTTAGCCAAACAATAAAGCAGGCAATCAGGGCAAGAGTTCCCGGCCACCAAATAGCCGGATTACCCATTGATGAGATACTGGCAATTTTTCCTTCAGGAAGTCCCTGACCTTGATACATCCAAATAGGACGGATAAGCAAAGGCCATTGCCACCACGGGGAAGAATACCCATGAGTTGCTTTTAGATTGCGATGGTAATTATACATATTAATTTGGTATTGAACCAGATCATGAACGCTATGCCCACGATTAGGAACTAAAAGAAGTGGTATAAATGATAGAGCGTAAACGGTTAGAGGGATGGCAATGAAAAATAATAAACACCAGAGAATAATCCTTTTGGTGTAATGGGGGAAAACCATGATAGAGTTTAAAGAGCTTGGTGTAGAATCTTGATTATTATAATTTTGATGCTCTCTTTTAATCTTTAAATGAACCCGATAATTGCGTAAAATTGTGGTAAAAAAAATGAAAGCCAAGCCACCGCCGGAATAGATACCATTGAGTTTACTGGCTGAAGCACACCCGTAAAAAAGTCCTGATAAAAAGAGCGGAACCAAAAGTTTTTTTAAGGGATATTCATAAAAACTTCTTTGGTAAAAGAGAAGCATGCAAAAATAAGAACAGAGAATGAAAAATACCATATAGACTTCGATGGTAGCGATTCGAGAATGAGAAAAATGCATAAAATCAAAAGTAAGAAGAAAAGCTCCAATGAAGGCATAAGAAGGTTTTTTGAAAAGCTGTAATCCAAAATAATAAATGAGTGGAATCATGGCTATACCAAAAAGAGTACCGACTATTCTCCACCCAAAAGGATTCATCCCAAAAATTGCTATTCCAATAGATAAAAGAATTTTTGCGAAAAAAGGTTGAACCGAATCATAAGGTTCCATACGATGAAGGTGCTCATAGGCAGTGCGAGCAAAATAGATTTCATCGAAATACATACCATTTAAAAAGCTTGGTAATTCAGGTATGGTATGTGATTCATCAGCAATTCTATGTGCATTGCTTTCTAAAATGGCCGGGGTAGTATTTTGAATGACATTCTGAATTGGAATGGTATCTTTTCCGTCAGGACCAAGGAAACCAATTTCATACATTCTTCCTCCAGGTTGCAATACAGTTATCCGAACAAAGCGACCCTCACCATCAAGAAGGGCATCTTTCCAAACATAGATGTCAAAAACACCGTGAAATTCGAGTTTGAGTTTTTCTTGCCAGGATTGGTTATCGGTGGATAGTTCAAAGAGATACTGACCATCACCAATACCCCCGAAATAACGAATTGAATGAAATTTTTTTACTTCTCCAAAATCGAAGGTTACCGTTTCGCCAGCAAGCAAAGGATGCCAAAAAGTTTCGGGAGCAACCCGAGAACCCAATTGATAAAGAGCGACTACTGAATACCCAATAGTTATGATGATCATCAGAATAGTGAATAATTTATAGGAATTCCGAGATTCCATGGTTTTTCCTTCACCTCTTTGATAATATCCTTCGATATTATAGCTATTTCATACTGGCCAGTCCATGAAGATGTTTCAGGCAAGGATTATTAAAAATATCAGGTTATTTCTTATTTTTTGAATAATACTGGAAATCAAATCAATCTTGTCAATTTAGCTTGGAACATCCCCAAAAAAAATGGCATTAGGGGGATGTTCCCTTTCGTTTCGAGAAATGATGTTAATCAAAATAATAGATGTAATCTAATCGAGGTATT
>MWBQ01000005.1 GCA_002069605.1 Candidatus Atribacteria bacterium ADurb.Bin276 | reverse complement strand
AGGGGGAGAGGGGGCGAGGGGGAGATGGGGTGAGTGGGCGAGGAAAGAAAAGAAAAAGATGAGATCCTCACGCGGGAAAGCACCGCTCAGGATGACGCTTGCAGCAGTATCAGATGTGATCCTCACGGTCAAAGAAACGGGTCGTTCTTCAAGATTTTGTTTGATTCAATTCGGTATATAGCCGATTTCATGTAAAAAAGGGTATACTATTTTCACGCTTAGCATGAACAGGGAAACAGTTCCTCGATAATCTTATTTCTTACATCTCACACTTATGGCAATAAAATAGGAGGGTTAATATGAAATGGAAGTACTTGGTCATTCTTTTTGGATTCTTGGCTTTTTTTGTATTCAGTTCATGCCATAATACAGGGAATCAAGATGTGATCGATGATTTTCCTCTGGGCATAGGGGGAAGCGAAACCCGGTCTCTCACCTTAGTTAATAACGCCAGCAAAGACGTGAAGGTGTATCTGGTTTTTATCGGGGGCTTGACCGGCAATAATGGCTGTTATACTGCTGAGGACTTTAAAAGTCAGGGCTGTGATGTGTATCGATCTGATCGGTGCAGCATAACCGTCCCTAAAGGGTCCAGTAAAACCTTGAATCTCGACATGGGCGGTATTAACCTATCCGGCGGTTTGGATAACGAACCGATGGGGTCATGCCCGACTACAATGTTTGAAATCAATATCTCTGCTCCAGATAATAGTATGCACGATCAATTTGACCTCTCCCTGGTCAACGGTTTTAATTATTCCATGAAAATTAGTTCTTCAACCGGGGTTAGCACTAAATACGTCACTCAGGCGACTGGGAATAGTAATGCACTTGGGGTATTCCCCTTGGGTTGCACACAATGTGTTTCCCAAGGTTCCAATCCTCCGGCTTGGAATAATTGCCCGGGAAACATCTCTTCATGTGAAGGACAATGTTACCGGCCTGGTGAATGCAAGATTGGTCCCGATGAATTACATCCAAATGTTCCTTGTGTTTTAGAAGTTAATACCGGTGGTAATTTTACGGTTACTTTTGGAAACCCGTCTTGATAAATTCAGTGAATAATCCGGGGAGAGGGGGAGATTTTTTAAAATTCGGTTTCTTTTAATTTCATTTTTTTACCTATTATCTACATTCTTGGTATTGTTGATTGAGTGGAAAGGTGTCAACAATTATTTCTTGGTTATTAATAACTATGAATAGTGAAGAAAATTATGATAAAAGGAGGGGGAACAATGCAGTTTAGGGCTCCATTAATGATTGAACATCGTTTAATTGAAAAAATGATAAATATTATTAACAAAATTATAAATCAAGCCGAATCAACCCATATTATTGATACCAGGACTGTCGATGTTGTTGTAGATTTTATTAAAACCTACGCTGATAAAACTCATCATGGAAAAGAGGAAGACATTCTCTTTAAAGACCTTTCAGAGAAAAAAATGACAGATGAAGATGATAAATTAATGAAAGAACTTATTGAGGAACATGTATTTGGAAGAAGTATAGTCCGAGAACTCGTCGATTCAAAAAACCAGTATGTCACTGGTGATATGACAGCTGAAAAAGTGATGTTAGAAAAACTAAAAACGCTGGTCAATTTTTACCCTGCCCATATTAAAAAGGAAGATGATATCTTTTTCCCAGCTTCCATGAAGTATTTAACCAACCAAGAGCAAGAAAGGATGCTGAATAAATTTTGGGATTTTGATAGAACGATGATACATTCAAAATATCAATCAGTGGTTTTAGAATTGAATAAAGCGTTTTCGAATGATTAAATTGAATGTGCTAAGCTATAAAAGCGGTTGTTATTCTTTTTTATTCAGTTTTAATGAATTATCCATAACCTGAGACGGACCTTAAAAAACGACGGACATGCCGGTTAAATTCTTCTGGTGCTTCTGCATTGGCAAGGTGACCGGCTTGTGGGATTATGGCAAGCTTAGCAAGTGGGATCAACCTCAGGAGGTCATTGGCAACCTTAAGTGGTGATCGCTGGTCGAGTTCACCATACAATAACAGGGTAGGGATTTGGATCTGGGGAAGGACATCTCGCAGATCAGCTTCTGCCATAGAATATGCCATTGCCCGAAAACCCCCTGGATGGGACCTTCCCGAATTATCCCCCCAAATAGTGGTCAACTCATGAATTAGCTCACCCGGTAAAGGCCTACTTAAAATCGAAAGCCAACTCTCAACAACTTCTTCAAGGGGAAGATTTACACTGGCAAGAATATTTTCAAGGCGAGTAGCGACTTCGTCTGGTGGAAGCGAACCTTTCCATCCTGCATAAGCAGAAGCCAGAATAAGCGATAGATGAATATCGGGGTAGCGGCGATAAAACTCCAGTGCGAGAGAACTGCCCCAGGAAAGACCAAGAATATGTGGATGGGTGAGGGCTATTTTATCAAGCCATCCTGCTAAAGCATCGGCGTAATTGGACATACGCCAATTATCTGGTACATCAGATGACTGTCCACATCCTGGAGCATCCCAGGCGGATACCGTAAACTCATCGGAAAGACCATCTATTTGCT
>MWBQ01000004.1 GCA_002069605.1 Candidatus Atribacteria bacterium ADurb.Bin276 | reverse complement strand
CTTTTTGAATGTTTAATTGAAGGAGCGCTTGAGTAACCAAATCGACCAGGTTCGGCTTGCATACTCCAATCACCTTATGGGTTATCGGAGCTGGGTTGGTCAGTGGTCCTAGAAGATTAAAAATTGTTGGAATTCCCAGTTCTTTTCTCACCTCTTGAACTGCTTTCATGGCCGGATGATAGAGAGGAGCATAGAGAAAAGCAAAACCGGTCTGATCAAAAAATCTTTTCATCTTATCAGCTGGAAGATTAATTTGAAATCCAAGAGCTTCTAAAAAATCGGCACTCCCACAATTGCTGGTAACCGATCGGTTGCCATGTTTAATGACTTTCAGTCCCATGGCATAGGCTAAAAGAGCTGATGCTGTTGATATGTTAAAGGTTCTTTTTCCATCGCCACCAGTACCACAATTGTCAATCACCATTATTTTTTGTGCTATCGGAAACGGAGTAGCTTTCGCTCTCATGGCAGCAGCAAATCCAGCAATTTCTTGTGGTGTTTCACCTTTTTGGCTGTAAGCACAAAGAATAGCTCCAATTTGAGAGGCAGAAAATTGATTTTCCATTAAATTCATCATCAATCGATAGGATTCCTCGAAACCATAATGCTGTTTTTCCATTAAATAATTGAGGATCTTTGGAGTTTCAGGATTCAGCATATTTTATCTCCAAAAAATTACTTAATATCAATTTTCCGAATGGAGTGAGAATTGACTCTGGATGAAATTGAACACCAAATACTGGGAAGATATTATGCTCTAAAGCCATAATTTCATGTTCACTCGACCAGGCGGTTACTCGTAATGAAGGAGGAATGCTTTCGGTTTGAACAATTAAAGAATGATAGCGACCAACTTCAATTTCTTCGGGAATACCTTGAAACAACCGGGAGGAAGTGAGGTGAATCAAAGATTTTTTTCCGTGGCAGGGTTTTTTCGCTTTAACTATTCGAGCTCCAAAAACATACCCGATACATTGATGGCCAAAGACACACCCCTAATATTGGAATATTGGGTGCAAAACAGCTAATAACATCATTACAAATCCCCACATCAGTGGGGTCCTTGGGACCTGGAGAAATCACAATACGATCCGGTTTCAAAGCTTGAATTTCCTCCAGGGTTATCTCATCGTTACGACAAACCATAAAATCATCTTGAGTAATTTCTTCTAAATACTGAACCAGATTAAAGGTAAACGAATCGTAATTATCGAGAACCAAAACCATTTTAATCCCTCCCTTCAGCCATCTTCAACGCTCGAATCATAGCTTCGGCTTTGTTTCGAGTTTCTTCATATTCACTAATCGGGTTTGAATCATAAACAATACCAGCTCCGGCTTGAACACTTGCTACACCTTCTTTAAAAAAGAGACTTCGAATTATAATACAAGTATCCATATTTCCATTATCTCCCACATACCCCAAAGCCCCAGCATAAGGACCACGTGCGCATGGCTCTAAAGATTCAATAATTTGCATTGCTCTGACTTTGGGTGCACCACTCACTGTTCCAGCCGGAAAACAAGCTTGCAGAGCCTTCCAGGGAGAACAGTTTTCTTTCATTCGACCAGAAACCTGGGATACTATGTGATAGACATGAGAATACCTTTCCACGTTCATGAATTCTTCAACTTGAACGGTCCCCGGACAGCAAATTTTCCCAATATCATTCCGACCAAGGTCAAGCAGCATGATATGTTCAGCGTTTTCTTTTTCATCATTGAGAAGTTCTTGAACAATTTCTGCTTCGGGCCGCAATTGTGAACGTTTTCTGGTTCCGGCAATCGGTTTGGTGGTTAATTTTCCCTTATCAAGCTTGACTAACATCTCGGGAGATGATCCAGCAATTTGAAAATCACCAGCATCAAGATAAAACATATAAGGTGAAGGATTTAACGATCTAAGACAACGATAAGCCAAAAAGGGGTCACCTTTAAAAGGGGCAGAGAATTTTTGTGAAACTACTGTTTGTGAAACATGCCCATCCTCAATCAATTTTTTGACCTGTTCAACGGCTCCAAGAAAACCATTCTGAGAAAAATTCGATTGGATTACACCTTTGAGTTGGAAAGAGGTATTTACATTGTCTCCCTTTTTCTCTAATGAATTAAATATATCATCCATCCAGGTTTTGGCTTGAAGATATAACTCTCTCTTCCCAGCAGGAACCACCTGAACTGCTCCTACAGTATGGCGAAGATGATCGATATACAGGAAGCGATGGACTGTAAGAAAATAGGCATAGGGATAATCAAGAGGTTTCTGTGGAACGGTCTTTTCCCAAGTTTTAACCGCATCGTAACTTAAAAAACCAACCGCCCCACCAAGGAAGGGAATCTCTGGTTGAGGATAAATACATTGTTGCGGATATTTCTCTTCCAAAGAGCCTATTAAATTATCTTTAAAGCTTATTCGAATTTCCTCTTCAGGATCGATGATGAGAAAAGAGAACCTTCCCCATACCTCTCCTCTTTCTGCACTTTCCAATAGAATTACTGGTTTGCAATCTCGAAATGATTCAAATAATGAAATAGGTG
>MWBQ01000003.1 GCA_002069605.1 Candidatus Atribacteria bacterium ADurb.Bin276 | reverse complement strand
GAGAGTTGAAAGCAAGATTGCTAAACAAACCGGATTAGATATGAGTCAGGTTATGGGAATTCTGGCTCAATTTGCACCGCTGGTCCTTGGCCTTTTGGGCAAAGAAAAGAAGGAGAAAAATATAGATTATAACGGTGTTGCCAATATGACTTCCTCTATAGCCAATCAACTGGGAGGAGAATCTGGTTCTGGACTAATGGGAATGGTGTCTCAATTTTTAGATTCCGATCAAGATGGAGACATCATGGATGATTTAGGTGGATTGTTTGGCGGTTTGTTTGGATAAATATTTTTTAAAAAAAAGGGCGCATTAAATTTGCGTCTTTTTTTTTAAATTTGGTCTTATTTGCTCCTTATTATAAGATAAAAACTAAAAAATCTCATCTATTTCAATCCCATAACATTTAACAAATGAGATCCAATTTTCTTCAAAAAGTCCTAATGATAACATTTTGGTATTCGCTACATGAGGATGAAAATTCAATCCCCCTCACCCTAATGTAATTCCTCTCTAATGCCGCAAATCTTTTGCCCCTTCTCCCTTGATGGGAGAAGGTTGGGATGAGGGTGAAACCCGAGATTCAGATCCAAGCTTGGTGTTATGAACCGAGATTAAGGTTGAAATGAATATCCATTGCTCTTCACTGCCTTTTCCCAGAAGGGACCCAGCAAATACCCATGGCATCAACAATAATGTCCGATTTTCGGGGTCGAACGATACTGGGATGCAAATCCAATGACATTGGATCAACATCGATGTGAAGAGGAGCTAACGCTTCGTCAAACTGCTCTTGAAGCGCTTTAAGTTGTTCTTGCAATTCTTCCAATCTTTCTTGAGCACGTTGAACTTCAGCTTTTTCTTTTCCAATTCTACTCATGCTTTTAGCCGCGGTAGCAGCTCGGCCGACCGTCCCAACGCTGGAGCTTCTTCCTAACAAAGCTCCTAATAGTGTGGCTCCCACAGAAACATAAGTGCTGACTTTTTGTTGACTGGCTTGGGATTTCTCCCTTTCAATCCGCTCTTCGGAGACACGAATTTTGTTTTCAAGGGTTTTAAATTTTGGTGCAAATTTAGCCTTGATTTTTGCCACTTCCAAATCACGTTTTTCTCGCAAAGCTTGAGCAACTCGAGCGCGAAAATCGCCTTCACTCTCTTCTGGTTTTGAAATCAATTTCAACTCGGGATAGTTCATTAGTGTGAGTGTGTCATGCTGATACAAATGGGTTGATAATATCTTTTTCCAGCTTTCAACCACTCCTGAATTGGTTACGCCAGTTGGCAATGGAGAGAACTGTCCTTCAGCTGTTGGTTCGGAGGTCAATTCATTGGTTAAATCGCCGTGTAATTCTGCTTCTTCCCATAATGCATCACGACCATCTTCAGATAGCGGGGCAATTAAAGTACGGGTAATCCAGGTATCGACTTTAGCCCTAGCGCTCACGAAATGCATTTTGGCAACACCGATTGCAGTTGGGCGATATACTACCGATCCTGTAACTCCTTGAGGATGTAGGTAATATTCTTGAACATCGGGAGGCAGGATAGGATGTGGAACTGGAACAGCTTCATAAGCTGGTGTATCAAATCGAGATGGTGTAGGGGAAGGCGCAGCTGCTGCCATTCCAGCAGAAAGAGCCTGAATTTGAGGAAGTGTTAGAGGACCACGGAGATAACTCATTGCCCAACGAGTTTGAAAGACTACGGGATTTTGCTCATGAACATTCCGCATGAGGAATACCCGATTTCCTAATCCGGCAAGAATTTTTTCCATTTGTGATTTATCGAAGCCTTCAGTGGCACTTACTGCAGCACCTTCCAATCCTTCGATCACCCGCATTTTATCACGTTCGGTTTGCAGTCGTCCGATAAACCAGGTTCCACAGTTGGCAAGTCCTTTGTAATCGAGGTCGACTGGGTTTTGAGTAGCCAGGACAACTCCCAACCCGAAAGCGCGAGCTTGTTTGAGCAGAGTCAACATTGGTAGCTTCGATGGTGGATTGGCAGTAGGTGGAAAGTAACCGAATATTTCATCCATATAGAGTAAGGCACGTAGACTGCTGGTGCCTGATTGGTTCCGCATCCAGGCTACTATTTCATTAAGAAGCAAGGTTACAAAAAACATTCGCTCGGGATCAGAAAGGTGGGCGATAGAGATGATAGAAACCCGGGGTTTCCCTTCTGGTGTATAGAGAAGACGTTGGATATCGAGCGGTTCGCCTTCAAGCCAAGTTGTAAATCCCGGAGAAGCTAACAAGTTATTTAGACTGATTGCCAGTTTAAACCGTTCCTTAGCTGGATAGAAGGACTCTAAATCAAAAACTCCAATTTTTTTAAAAGACGGTTTTTGAATTTCATGAATCATACCAGCAATATCCAGGCTTCTTCCATCCCTCCAAGCTTGATCGAGGATATTGGATAGAAGAATGTGATCACGACTTTGAACTGGGTCAGCATCAATTCCCAGTAGGCTAAGCAATCCAGATATAGTTGATATAATGCGGTCGCGAAGGGCTGAAGTATCCTGCAGGATACTGGCTGAGGGAGGAGCGAAAGAGCGAAGGATCTGTAAAGGCCGACCGGCAGTATTCCCTGGTGTATAAATTGTCATAGAAACAGTATCCTTCAAACGTTGAATACGCTCTGGTTCTTGTCCCCACTGTGCTAAGCCATTTTTCCAGCTTTCGGCGGTTTTTGCGGCAAAAGCATCAGGATCCATTCCCTTGCGAGCAGCTTCAGCCTCGTCGATCCAAGGTCGGAAATCTTCCGGTTGAAGACCAGGAAATTGCAAGAGGAGATTTCCTAAATCACCCTTGGGATCGATAAGAATAGAGGGGATACCATCAATGGCAGCTTCTTCAAGAAGGCCGATAGCCAAACCGGTTTTTCCACTACCAGTCATACCCACTATCATGGCGTGGGTAGTTAAATCTTTAGCATCATAAAGAATTAAGTCGTCTTTCAGCTCATTATTGGTCAAGTCATATTCTTTCCCTAAATAGAACACCCCAAGTTTTTCAAAATCCTGCATGACAATATCCCCCCAATGAGATTCGGTAATAAACAATTTCAATTTAATTCTACCGTAATGCGAAATCATATACAATCCAGTAAAGCATTGAGCTATGACGCTGCAGTCCTATCCTGAAAATACTGAAACGTTTTTTATGGTCATTCTTTTAAGGCAACCAGTCAGGATCTCATTCTGGGCTTTCATCCTCATCCTCACCTTCTCCCATCAAGGGAGAAGGAACTTTGAGTCGTCATTGCGAGACCTCGTTTTTTGAGGTCGTGGCAATCTCTTCAGTATTATCGTTTTTATTTTTCATCTTCCTTTGGATATCGGGAGACATAGATTCTTGAATCGGTATTTTCATCATCATCTGGTGCTGCAAAGCAGCATGAGGGTCTATCCTGTAATCCAAAAATTGAGTCATCCTGAGTCATCCTGAGCGGTGCATTTCCGCGTAAGGATCTCATCTGAGACATTATTAAATTTTCCTCGCCCAACTGGGGCAAGGTAATTTATACCCATCCTTTTTCCAAATCGCTATAATACCTTCAGGAGGTTAAAATTATGAAAGCCATGATACTCAAACAACTCTGCGATTTAAACCAAGACCGTTCACTTTTGGAACGGGTTGAATTTCCCTATCCCTCATGTAAAGAAGACGAAGTCGTTGTTGAAGTGGCAACCTGCGGAGTCTGCCGAACCGAATTGGATGAAATTGAAGGACGGACTCCACCTTCTTTTTTTCCGATGATCCTTGGACATGAAATCGTAGGACGGGTAGTTGAGAAGGGGAGCCATGTCCAAAAAATTAAAATAGGAGATCGGGTAGGCATCGCTTGGATCCATTCTTCCTGTGGTAAGTGTTCCTTTTGCCACGAGGGAAGGGAGAATCTCTGTGCCGAATTCAAAGCGACTGGAAGAGATGCCTATGGTGGTTATGCCGAATACACCGTGGTAAAAGAGAATTTTGCTTATCCCATTCCTTTTGAATTCTCAGATGAAGAAGCTGCTCCTTTGCTCTGTGCCGGAGCGGTAGGGTATCGGTCTCTTAAATTAGGAAATGTCCAAAATGGAATGAATATCGGTTTTTCGGGATTTGGCGCTTCTGCCCATCTGGTGTTGAAAGCCGCTCAACACCTTTTCCCATCCTCGAAGTTATATGTTTTCACTCGGAACGAAAAAGAGCGAACCTTCTCTCGAGAATTAGGTGCTACCTGGGCAGGAGATTTTGAAGACGAGCCACCGGAGAAACTTCACCTTATTATTGACACTACCCCAGCCTGGAAGCCGGTCGTCCTTTCGCTCCGACATTTAGAACGAGGAGGGAGACTGGTCATCAACGCCATTCGTAAAGAAAGAGGTGATCAGGATTTTCTGCTCCAGTTAAGTTATTCTAATGACCTGTGGATGGAAAAGGAAGTAAAAAGCGTAGCCAATGTCACCAGAGCCGATGTTCAAAAGTTTTTACAATTAGCAGCAGAAGTATCAATTCGACCGGAAGTACAGATTTATCCCCTTGAAGACGCCAATAGGGCATTATTGGAACTCAAAGACGGAAAAATCCGCGGCGCTAAAGTCCTCCGCATCAAAGGGCATGAATAACTATAGCAACTAATCAATTATGCCCCGATTCTCCTTTCCTTTTAC
>MWBQ01000002.1 GCA_002069605.1 Candidatus Atribacteria bacterium ADurb.Bin276 | reverse complement strand
AGCGAAATCCTTATACCATAAATAACTCGACTATAATAATCTCTTCCTAAAGCATCTACCCCAAACCAGTGATGTACCGAAGGAAAATCATTTATTTTTTCTAAATATTTTTGTTCCGCATAACCAGTGGGAGTAATAAGGGGAGCAAAAACTGCACCTATTATTAATACTAAAATTATCACTAAACCAGTTACTGCTAACTTGTTTTTACGTAGATAAAACCATATCTCGGCTATATTCATTTTTTCCCCTTTCCAAGACGAACCCGAGGGTCAACAATGGTATAAACGATATCAGTAACCAGATAGGTTAATGAAAGTGAAACTGAAATAAAAAGCATAAGAGTCATTTCAAGGGGATAATCACGCTTGTAAATGCTGGTAACAAAGTATCCACCTAATCCAGGGATACGGAACACTTTTTCTATTAAAATGCTGCCGGTCATCACTCCAGTAAACATTGGTAATAAAATAGTAATGACGGGTATTAAGGCATTTTTAAAGGCATGGCGAATCAAAATATACCAGTCGGGGAGGCCTTTTGCTTTGGCAGTTAGAATATATGGTTCGTTTAGAACCTCGAGCATACTGGAACGAGTATAACGAGCAATTATCCCAAAAGGAAAGAGGCCATAGGCAATAATGGGCATAATCCAGGTTCTTGGCTCCCCAAAACTAAATCCACCGCTGGGAAACCAGTGAAATTTAAGAGAAAAAATAAATATCATGAAAATCGAGCTTACATAAACAGGTACAGAGATACTATAACTGCTGAAAGCTGTACATAAATAATCAAGGAAAGTATTGGGTTTCCTGGCAGAAACAATGCCCAACAAGAGCCCAGCAGTAATAGCCCAAGCTAATCCTAACCCGCCCATAAAAACACTAATCGGTAAAGTTCTTTTAACTAAATCAATTATTTCTTCTCCCGGACTCTGGTAAGATTTACCAAAATTAAAATGAAGGGCATTCCACATAAACTTAAAATATTGAACGTATAGAGGGTCATTAAGCCCATACATCTCTAATATTTTTTCCTTTGCTGCCGGAGAAAGAGGCATTTTTTCTTCGTCAAATGGCCCTCCAGGTATACTATGCATTACGGAGAAAATGATGATGGTGACTATGATCAAAGACACCAAGGAGGAAAGTATACGTTTTATGATGTACACTACCATCTTATTCCACATCCTTTTTCTAAAACACTACCTTAATGTTTAAGCACTTTTTATTTCTTATGAAAAATATAGCAGTACAACGATTACAAACTCATTCTTAATTATCAGTAAAACTAGGAACAGAAGATCGACCCTGCAGAATAATATCCTTTCTGTCAGTTAAAACAACAACCGTTAGTATTATTCATTCTAACATTAATTATCTTGGATTTTCTTTGATCACAAATTGATTTGTGACAATGCTTGTTTTAAATCATCAATTAATAACTCGGACTCTTCTAATCCAATATGAACTCTTACTAACGATAGTCTATCTTTATCATTATCACCACAAAGGGTTACCGCATATGGTATTATAAGACTTTCATAACCACCCCAACTTACTGCCCGCCTAAAATACTTTAAACTATCGGTAAATTTAGCTATGTTATTTTCTGAGTTTGTTTTTATTTTAAAAGAAAACAACCCTGACCCACCCCGCATCTGTTCTTTTGCTAATTTAAACTGGGGATTTTCTTTAAAAAATGGGTAATTTATCTCGGCAATCTTTTCTTCATTTTTCAAAAAATCGATAATTTTAAGTGTATTCTCATAATGAACACGCATTCTAATATGAAGCGTCCTCAAACCTCTTAAAACCAGCCAGGCCATAAAAGGATCGGGAACTGTACCTATATTTTGAAACTCGGTCTTAAAGATATGAGCAATATCTTCTTCCTTGCCTATAATAGCCCCTGCTACTACATCACTATGCCCTCCTATATATTTCGAAACAGAATGCACGACTAGGTCTATCCCATAGTCAATTGGATTTTGAAAAATGGGAGTAGCCCAGCTATTATCTATGATTGTTTTAATTCCATGTTTTTTTGCTATTTTCGCTATCTGCTTAAGGTTCTGAATTTTAAAAGAAAAAGTAGTAGGACTTTCAAGATAGATTATTTTGGTATTTTTATTTATATTTTTCTCAATTTCTTCAGGGTCGGTTCCTTCAACATAAGAAAAGGAAACGTTAAATCTTTTAAGATATTTTTCTAATAAAGTTTTAGTCCAACCATATACATCTCTCACTGATATTACATGGTCTCCAGATTTTAAAAAAGCCATCATGCTTCCTGAAATAGCTGCTACCCCTGAACTAACTAGTTTTGCCTTTTCTCCATGTTCTAATTCAGCTATTTTTTCTTCCACTAAATTAACTGTTGGATTATTTCCCCGGCTATAAATGTAACTATTTTTCTCGTCTTTTAATGCATTTTTAAAATCAGCAAATGTTTTAAAAGAAAAGATAGAGGTTTGAAAAATTGGAGGGTTCACTGCCCCAAAAGGTAAATCTTCTTCTCCTAAATGATGCAATATCTCTGTTACTTTGGGTTTTTTTGTTTTCATAATTTCATGTCTCCTCTTCTCCAACATATTCATATATTTTTTATTATTTCTTTCATTAACAATGAAGTTATTAATTGGCCTTCTATTACTCCTTCGCTCGAACTTATAATTATAATTGTATTTCTGTGCAAAAGCTTAATCTAATAATTGTTTATATATAGCAAGCTTAGCCTACCATCATTTCTTTTCAAATAATAGTCATTCTATCAAATAAGCTCATTAACTCAACCTTTGCAGTTCAATAATAACACTTTTTCAAACAACAATAATGGGGAACTATTCACAAAATGAGTGAATTGTATAGCTGATGAGTCTATTCTGAAAATATCATTCAAATGAATTCTCCTCCTTGGAGGGGTGGCGCTTTGTGGTGGAGAGGGTGCCTTTAATCTGTCATCCAAAGTGGTGCCTTTCCACCTACATGTCTCATCCACTCAATTCGTCGTTGCGAGGAGCCTAACCGTCTTTTGGTTAGACGACGTGGCAATCTCTTAATGAAGTCTTTAAAGGATTAAGAATGGAAAAGCAGTCATATATTTATATCTTGAGTAACCGTTGGAAGAGAATCTTATAGGTTGGGATCACCAGTGATCTAATCAAAAGAGCATGGGAACATAAAAACCAAGTTGTGGGTGGGTTTACTAAGAAATAGAATCTTGATAAGGTAGTCTATTATGAAAT
>MWBQ01000001.1 GCA_002069605.1 Candidatus Atribacteria bacterium ADurb.Bin276 | reverse complement strand
AAAAATCATATAGGTAGTATGAGCAACCATACGATCATAGGGTCTAAATGTGAAAGGATCCGGTTTATATTGGCGAAACATATTCTCCCAAACTTCAATTATTATAAATGGTAATTTATTCAAAGAACGCAGGACCTCCATAACCTGTCCTGCAGTAGGTGAAACAATTCCTAATCTTCCACCACCCCCAAGAGCATCCCAACATTGTTTAAGATAATCCCACGGTTGAGGCACATCAAGAAATATAGCATCTATCTCCTTTTCATCAAAACCAATTTCAATATCTCTCTGCTGAATAGTAACTCTATCAATTAATTTCCAGGTAATAAGATTCTGAGTCGCCAATGATATCATGTCTTCTCTTCTTTCGTAAGCATATACTCTACCTGTATTACCAACTAACCGTGCCATAGCAGCTGACATCGATCCACTCCCTAATCCCACATCTATTACCCGGTTACCTTCGGCTATATCCAACATAAGCAAGATATAACCAAGGTCTTTGGGATATATGATTTGAGAGGACCTTCTCATATGGTAAATATTTTCTATTATACCAACTGGCAATAAATATACCTTATTGCCTTTTGTCGTCAATACACTTTCACCATAACTTCTTCCAGCTATTTCATCATGTAATATATTCCCACGGTGAGTACTAAACTGTTTCCCTTCCTGAATAGTCAATATATAATCTCTTCCATCATCTATGTATATATAAATTCTATCTCCGTATTGGATCGACATATTTTAGCTTTTCTCCTTTTTAAAGGACTTTATTTTCTCCTATGATAAATCTAAGGCTATCAAAACTTCATTTTATCCTGAAAACCCATTTTTAACCAATTTCCCGTTATGTTGACCTCTCCCTTTGGATAAAGGGAGTTGGTTTGGGATTCAATTTTTTACGGTTCTCTCAAATCCCCCCTTGTCCCCATTTACAAAAAGAGGCGATTTGCTCTTGAATAAGTATTTTTACCTATATTTAGTGACACAAACCGGTATAGATGTCTTGCCTATAAAAAATATACAGATAATCGAATAAAAGTTCGACAAAGCAGTAACATAAATCTCTTATTTATAAGTAACATTCATTCTATTATTTTACTCGTTATCATAGTTATAAACGACTAACATATTTCATTATCATAATCAACTCTTTACCGTTTTCGTTTTATCTTTTACTATAGACAACATTAGCGAATTTAGATACTTATGTATTATTAAAATGTTCCACGTGGAACATTTTAATTTGAGCAAATTAATTGTGGATAACTATTTAATATCTTTGTTTAATTTACTCCTTTTTTCCTTATAATTATAAGTATATTAACTATATAGCATTTTTTTGTTGATAAATAAGGTTTTTTTGTGCTTTCAATAGATACTATTCTTTAAATTTTATAAATGGACAACTTATCTCAAAAAAAAGGACTGTTGATAACTTGTGGATAAACAAATTCTTTTTCTCCTCGAAAAGGGACTAATTGAACTGAACATTTCAATTAATTCAACTCAGAAAGATCAATTATTATTTTTTATAAATATGATTGAAAAGAATAATCGTCTTTTTAATTTAACTGGTTTTAAAACGCATGTAGATATTTTAGTTGATCTCATTTTTGATAGTCTCTCTTTTTTAAAAACCAGTTTTCCTTTTAAAGAAATAAACACAGCTATTGATGTAGGCACTGGTGCTGGTATTCCTGGAATACCACTAAACATTTTATTTCCTCATATCCACTTTTATTATCTTGATTCAAATCATAAAAAAATTAATTTTATAAAAATTGTAGCAAGCCAACTTAATCTTAAGCATTCCTTTTTTTTATGTGATCGTGCTGAGTCTTTAGGTCATGACTCTATATACCGGGAATATTTTGATTTCGCAATGACTCGTGCCTTAAGCTCTTTATCAACAAATTTAGAATTAGTTACTCCCTTTATAAAAGTGATGGGTAAGGCAGTCTTTTTTAAGGGCAGTTCTTATCAAAAAGAAATATCCCTTTCATCTAATTCCTTTTCCTTGTTGAATTGTCACTTAGAATCTATTTTAAGTATTCCTATTCCCTTATCTAACCGACAGAACTATTTTATAGTTGTTTCTAAATCCTCTTCTACACCTATAGATTACCCAAGACGGATTGGTATTCCCCAAAAAAAACCTTTATAAATTAATTAAAATAAATATCTCACTTTTTTAAATAAAAGGATTTAATTGAAATACAAAATATTTTTAACTCAACATTTTATACGAGCGAGAGGATTTATACTTTCCTGGTGGCATTAGCAGAGAATCGAATTATACTTTATCTTTTAAAATCTCTTTATTTACCAATGCAAAAATTGGTAAATATACTATTTACTATATCTTTATCAATATCTTCGCCGCTAATTCTCTTTAAACATCGAAGAGCTCCATCTATATCAATGCTTATAAGATCAATTGGGAACCCTTCCTCTAATGATTTTTGGGCTTGCTCTAAAAATGCAGCTGTTTTAAAAAGTTCGTTTTGTTGTCTGAGGTTAATTGCTAAATAATCTTCATCATAATTATCTTTAATTATCTTAACCTTTTCAATAATTTTATCCAATAATCCATCGATACCCTTTCCTGAAAGAGCGGATATTTCAATTATCGGTTCTTCTGGATAAAGTTTTTTAACATCTTTTATTTCAATCTTTGAAGCCAGGTCACTCTTATTTAATACTATTATATTGGGTTTCTTTCTAACCAAATCTACTAACATATAATCTTCATTATTCAATTCTTGGCTTCGATCAAATATTACAATGACTAAATGAGCTTCTTCTAAATATTTTTTGGTCTTATTAATTCCAATTTTCTCAATATAGTTTTGGCTTTCACGTATACCTGCTGTATCAACAAAGCGAAAAGGGAAGCCTTCAATAAGAAATAATTCTTCAATAGCGTCGCGGGTTGTCCCTGGTATCGGTGTAACGATTGCCCTTTCTTTTCCAAGGATAGCATTTAACAAACTTGATTTTCCTACATTCGGTTTACCACAAATCACGACTAAAAGACCGTTTTGTAAATTTTGAAATTTTTTACTCTTGTCATATTGTTGTTTTATATTTTGCCTTATGGTATTTATTTCTTCAATGATGGAATTTTTTATATCAGAGGTTCCTATTCGATCAGAAAAGTCACATTCCACTTGAATATTTGCTTGTATTAATATTAAGCTTTTCTGCCATTCGGAAATTTTTTCTCCAAACATCCCTCGTAGATTTTGATATAAACTATAAAGTGCTTTTTCTGATTGTGCCTTAACTATTTCAGCTATTGATTCTGCTTGATTGAGAGATATTCTTCCATTTAAAAAGGCTCTTTTTGTGAATTCTCCTGGTTCTGCCAATCGAGCACCTTTAATAATACAAATTTGAATGATTTTTTGTATTATTAAAGTGCTACTATGAACTTGAATTTCTACAACATTTTCTCTGGTATAAGAATAAGGCTCTCGCATGAGGACAACTAAACCCTCATCAAGAGCCTTATTGTTATCGTCAATAATATCACAGAGTGTCAATTTAAAACTTGGGAGCTTTTGTATTTTCTTTCCTGATCTTAATTTGCATACCTTTGACGCTATTTCAATTGAATCTCTCCCACTGAGCTTAACGATACCAACGGCGCCCACTCCTAGTGGAGTTGAAGCTGCAACAATAGTCTCTCTAATTTCTTGGTTTCTTTCTTGTCGTTGGATGCTTTCTTTGATTTGATTCTTTTCTTTTTTCATTTTTTAAATCGACTACAACTCTTCTTTCTGGTTCTTCACCAATGCTATAAGTTATAACTCTCGGATGGTCTTTAAGTGTGGTATGAATAATTCTTCGTTCTCTTGCATTCATCGGTTCAAATTTAAATCGACGTCGACCTTGTATCACTTTTGAAGCCATTTTACATGCTAACTTGGTGAGTGTTTCTTCTCGACGCTTCTTATAGCCTGATACGTCAACATCCAAACCAATATGTGCGTATCCATTTTTTACCAGAAGAATTTTTAAGAATGATTCTAAGGCTTCTAAGGTTTCTCCGTGCTTTCCAATGAGTAATCCAGAGTCTTCACCATCAATGTCAAGGAATACTTTTTTTCCATTTTCTCGAACATGGTACTCAATATTAATGTTCATTTTTTCGATAAGATTTTCGAAAAATTCTCGTATTTCTTCCCGAGCTTTTTCCAAATCTTGAAAATTCTCTTCTTCTAAATTTTCTGAGGTTAAATTAGAATTTTCTCTGGCAAACTCATTTCCCGGTTCTTCTTTATTTACTCCAATAGGTACCGATTCTTCGGTTTGATTATTGTCGCTTTCAACCCATACTCGAACTCTCACCGTACGAGGTACCAGTATTCCGAGAAACCCTCGGCTTTCAGATAGCACTTCATAGGAAAGGTTTTCTTTTGGTACGTCAAAATAGCGCGAAGCTCTTTCGAGTATTTCTTCAACAGTCTTTCCAGAAACTTCAACGCTTCTTCGCATGTTTCTTGCCCCCTTTTTTCTTGATTTCTGGAGAAGAAACTCGGGAAGAAACTTTCTTTTCTTCTACAATGTCTACGGCATCTTTCGGGTTGGCTTCAATTATTGGATTTGTAACTGTTGAGACTATTGGTTTTGGGGTTTTAATGTTTACCATATATTGCTGGAAAATATAGAATAGGTTTGAAACAAACCAATAAAGGAGCACTCCCGAAGGAAGACTCCAACTAATAAACACCAAGAATATTGGCATAACAATCATCATGATCATATTTTGCTGTGAACCTTCTGCTCCGGCAACTGGCACAGTCATTCTCTGTTGCAAAAAGGTTGTAAATCCCATTAATAAAGGCAAAATATAATAGGGATCAGCGGCCGAAAGGCTGGGTAACCAGAGAAATCCTGCTTGACCATAATCATAATTCACTAAGACTCTATAAAGAACAAACAGAAACGGGAGTTGAATTAATAAAGGAAGGCATCCCCCCAAAGGACTGACTCCTTTTTCTTTATAAAGGCTCATTATTTCTTGATTTAGTTTTTGAGGATCACTTTTATGTTTCTCCTGCAGTTTCTTTATTTCTGGTTGCAACTCCTGCATGGCTCTTGTTGACAAATTTTGTTTATGAATCACTGGATAAAGAGCTATACGAATAACAGCAGTTAAAAGAATTATTGAAATTCCATAATTATGGGTCCATCCATAAAATAATCGTAGGATCCATTCCATTGCAGCTGCTAATCCATTCCAAATCTGAGTCCACATAGTTTTATCACCTATTTTTATTGAACTGGGTCATAACCACCACGGGAATAAGGATGACACCGCAATATTCTCCATAGTGCCATTATCCCGCCTTTTAAAACTCCGTATTTCCGAATAGCGTCACGTGCATACTGAGAACAGGTTGGCTCAAAGCGGCAACTTGAAGGTAATGATGGAGATATAAATATTTGGTAAAAATTGAGAATCCTGTCAATAACATTTACTAAAAAATCCCTAATTTTCACTACCAAAAACAGCTCCATTCGCTACGCTTGACTTCTCGAGCAATTCTCTCATCCATCGAATAATTTCACGGAAATCAGCATTTATGAGTCTTTCGTCACTCATTAAAATTAAATCATAAGTTGAGTCACACAGAAAAGGGTAAAAATATACCCTAAAACCTTCCTTGAGCCTTCTCCGAATTCGATTTCTATAAACCGCTTTCTTACTTCTTCCAATAAAACATATCCTCATTTTTGCAACTTTTTTTTCGAGGTACCATAAACGGATAGGACCACAGTCAATTTTTTTTCCGTTTTTAAATATGTGCTTGAAGTCTTTTGAGGATGTTATGGTTTCCATTTAATAACTTTTTAAACACACAAACGTTTTCTTCCTTTGGCTCTCCTTCTTTTTATAACGTCTCTTCCCCCTTGGGTACTCATTCTTTTCAAAAAGCCATGAGTACGTTTTTTTCTTAGATTATGAGGCTGGTAAGTCCTTTTCATGCTTGAGTTTTCTCCTTTCTTTGCATCGATTTTATAAATTAATAATAAGTTTGCGATTTACATTATATCCAGTCTACTCGAGAAGGTCAACTAAAGAAAAAGGCTGTATTATTCGGTAATATATTGATAGATGTTCATGCCACTTTCATGGCACCAGATGAGGATGAAAATAACTATTCAGAAATCAATTTCCCCCTTAAGAAAAGGGGTAAGGGGGATTTGAATTTTTTATTGTTCCGTCATTGCGAGGAACGCAGTGATGTGAGAATCTTATCTGACACTGCAGACGTCATCCTGAGGCTTCGTATTCTGAAGCCGTGAGGATCTCATTTTTTATTCGTTTTTTTAATCCTTTTTTCAGGATAACCAGGAAAACCAAAAGGTACCTTCCCCGCCGCGAAAGAGGCAATCCTCCAAGGGGGGGATTGTTGAATTTATTCCCCCATTGAAGGGGGGATTTAAGGAGGGTGTGCCTTTCAACTTTTTATTGAATCCCATTTCCCCTAATCTGGTATTTTCAGGATAGAATATGATTATCTATCAAAGTGACCTAGTTTCAAAGAAGGTATTCTACCTTAATAAAATTTG